>JAYSQA010000049.1:0-28304 GCA_043721775.1 Rhodobacterales bacterium | reverse complement strand
AGACCGGCTTTTGCCGCCACGGTCGAGCAGAAAGTTGGAGTGCAGGTTCAAAGCACCACTTTCCTCGATATGGAAGCGGTTTGACACCTCCAGATCGGTTTCATCGCCGGGGTCGGGCAGGTCAAGCTTGTAGAACTCGCCGATGTAGGCTCGTTGCGTGGGTGAGGCGTTCAGCAGGTCGATCCAGACGGGCTTCTTGCCCTCAAGATCCTTGCGGCCCTTGATCGGGCTTTGGCGGATGCGGCCGGCTGCAAGTTCGAACACGGTGACACGGGTTTCAGACAGGCGCGGGCCGGTGGCCTCTTCCAGACTGTCGCGCAACTCATCCGAGACTTCCCACAGCACGTCGGTTGACCGGCCTGACGGCATGTGTGACCACAGCATCGCAGCCTCGTCTACCGGCAAAGCTTCAAGGATTTCAACGATATCCGCCACGGCAAGCTTGGCCAGGAAATTCTCGAGTTCAGCCGCCTGCTGCTTTTCAACGACGGTTTCGACAAGGCCCTGATGTGGAGCGGATTGCCCCTTTACCAGCCCTTCGACCAGCTTCTGCTTCCTGAGGAGTTCGCGCACGGCATCAAGATACATGGCCCCTCCCGTTTCCGTTCAGGCTTGGTTCAACAGGGCTATGGCCGCCCTGTCAAGCCGTGTTCAGGCGGCTTTGGGTTGCAAGCGCCTCATCATCTGGGCAGGCTTGCGGCTGTAGCGGGCGATGCCAAGGCCAGAGGTGTCAATCCCGGGCGCGCGGCCCGACACAAGGTCGGCCAGCACGCGGGCAGACCCGGTGGACATGGTCCAGCCCAAGGTGCCGTGGCCGGTGTTCAGCCACAGGTTTGCCAGCGGCGTGGCACCGACGACGGGCGTGCCGTCGGGGGTCATCGGGCGCAGGCCGCTCCAGAACAACGCCTTCGACTGGTCGCCAGCGCCGCCGAACAGATCCTCGACCGAGTGGGTCAGGGTGGCTTGGCGGCGGGGACGCAGGGTGTTGTCGAAGCCGGAAATTTCCGCCATGCCACCAACGCGGAGGCGGTCGCCCAACCCTGTGATGGCGATCTTGAAGGTTTCATCCATGACCGTTGACACCGGGGCGCGGTCAGCGTCGATGATTGGCACGGTGATGGAATAGCCCTTCACCGGGTAGACCAGCAGCTTCATGCCCAAGGGATTGACCAAAGCGGGGGAATAGGATCCAAATGCCAGCACATAGGCATCCGCCGTGACCCGGCCTTCCGAGGTCTCAACGCCGGTGATACGGTCGCCCTGACCGTCAAGGCTGTTGATGCCAACACCGTAGTGGAAGGTGACGCCCGCCGCTTCAGCCATCGCCGCCAGACGGTTGGTGAACTTGAAGCAATCGCTGGTTTCATCGCCCGGCAGACGCAGGCCCCCGGCGATCTTGTTGAAACTGGAGGCAAGGCCAGGCTCGGCTTTGACACAGTCTTCGGGCGTCAGAACCTCGAACAGCACACCATCGGCTTTCAGAACGGCGATGTCTTTGTAGGCGGCACCAACCCTGCTTTTGCGTGCGGAACAGTTGTAGCGTGCCTTGGGTGCGTTCGTCATAGCTGATGCCCGTACTGGCGCGCAGGTCACGCAGGACATAGTGGGAGTATTCGGCAAGGCGCACCATGCGGGATTTGTTGATCGCGTAAGCCGCCGAGGTGCAGTTGCCCAGAATTCGCACGATCCAGTCCAGCCGGGCGATGTCGACCTTGGGTTGCAGGATCAGGGGCGCGTGCTGCATGAACAGCCATTTCAGTGCCTTCATCGGGATGCCGGGCGCTGCCCAGGGCGAGGCATAGCCGGGGGAGATTTCACCGGCGTTAGCGAAAGAGGTTTCCAAGCCTGGGCCGGGTTGACGGTCGATTACCGTCACCTCATGGCCATCCTGTGCCAGATACCAGGCCGAGATCACTCCGATCACGCTTGCACCCAGAACCACAACGCACATAGAACTCTCTTGTCAGATTGGAATGCAGAAAAGATAGGGCATGAGAGCTGACATTTCTTTGCAATGTTTCGCGCTGGGTAAGAGCCGGGCCGGAAATCTTGCGGTAAACATCAGAATATGTCGAAGATTTTATCGAAATCCCCCTGCTATGCCGGATAATCATGCGCTGCGGAAACTTGTCTTTCCCTTCACCGATCAGCGCTAAGATGAGACCGTACAGCAATGGAGGATTGCATGAATTCCCTATCTCTCTGCTTGGCTTTGGCGCTGGCAGCCTCGGCCGTGGCAGCGCAGGACGTCGGCGGGCACTATACGGTGAAGGGCACCAATCTGGACGGCTCTCCCTATGACGGCGAGGCGCAGATTACGCTGACCAGTGAATATACCTGCAACATCGTGTGGAAGACGGGCGGCACGACCTCGAAGGGCATCTGCATGCGCGACAGCAACGCCTTTACGGCGGGCTATCAGTTGCGCGGCAAGGTCGGGCTGGTGATTTACCTGATCCAGAAAGACGGCACGCTGGACGGCACCTGGACGGTGGACGGCGTCAATGCCGTGGGGACAGAGGTTCTTACGCCGGGGTGACAGACGGCCCCGGTGTTTCCACCGGGGCCGTTTAAAAGCTGCCATAAAAGCTTACGCTTCCGAGGCGTCGTCTTTCTTTTCGACGATGTCCAGACCGGTTTCCTGATCGACCATCTTCATGCCAAGGCGGACCTTGCCACGCTCGTCGAAGCCCAGCAGTTTGACCTTGACCTCTTGGCCTTCCTTCAGAATCTCGTTCGGGTGGTTCAGGCGCTTGGAGGCGATCTGGGACACGTGGACCAGACCATCACGCTTGCCGAAGAAGTTCACGAAGGCGCCGAAGTCGACCAGTTTGACGACCTTGCCGGTGTAAATCTCGCCCTCTTTCGGCTCTGCCACGATCGAATAGATCATGTCATAAGCCTTCTTGATGGCGGCAGCGTCATTCGAGGCGATCTTGATCATGCCGTCGTCGTTGATGTCGACCTTGGCACCCGACAGTTCAACGATTTCCCGGATGACCTTGCCGCCAGAGCCGATGACTTCCCGGATCTTGTCGGTCGGGATCGTCATGGTTTCGATCTTGGGCGCATAGGCGCTGAACGCCTGCGGGCCAGAGATCGACTTGGCCATCTCACCCAGGATGTGCATCCGACCGTCCTTGGCCTGCGCCAAAGCTTGCTCCATGATCGCCGGGGTAATCCCGGCAATCTTGATATCCATTTGCAGCGAGGTGATGCCGTTGGCGGTGCCTGCTACCTTGAAATCCATGTCACCAAGGTGATCCTCGTCGCCAAGGATGTCGGTCAGCACGGCAAAGCGGCCGTCGTCTTCCAGGATCAGACCCATGGCGACGCCAGCCACCGGAGCCTTCAACGGAACGCCTGCATCAAGCATCGAAAGCGAACCGCCGCAGACCGAAGCCATCGAGGAGGAGCCGTTGGATTCTGTGATTTCCGACACGACACGGATCGTGTAGGGGAAGTCGGTCGCGGCGGGCAGAACCGCTTGCAGAGCGCGCCATGCCAGCTTGCCGTGGCCGATTTCGCGACGTCCGGGCGAACCCACGCGGCCCACTTCGCCAACCGAATAGGGCGGGAAATTGTAGTGCAGCAGGAAGTTCGACCGGGTGTTGCCGTTCAGCGCGTCGATGATCTGCTCATCCTCGCCGGTACCCAACGTCGTCACGACCAGACCTTGCGTTTCACCACGGGTGAACAGAGCCGAACCATGGGTGCGCGGCAGAAGGCCGGTTTCGCAGACGATCGGGCGAACGGTCTTGTTGTCACGACCGTCAATCCGCGCGCCACCGTTGATGATGTCGCCGCGCAGAATCGAAGATTCCAGCTTCTTGATCGCCGAGCCAAGGTTGATATCGGCAAGGTCTTCCGACGGAATCGCAGCCTTGATCGCAGCGGCAGCCGCGTCGATGGCGTTGGTGCGTTCCTGCTTGTCACGCAGGCCGAAAGCGGCGCGCATCTGCGCCTCGCCAGCGGCTTTCACGCGGCCGTAAAGGGCCGAGATATCGGGGGCTACGAAGTTGAAGGGCTCTTTCGCAGCGATTTCGGCGAAGTCGATGATCAGGTCGATCACCGGCTGCATCTGGGCATGGCCGAACTTTACGGCACCCAGCATCTCATCTTCCGACAGCTCATACGCTTCGGATTCCACCATCATCACCGCGTCTTTGGTGCCCGCGACAACCAGATCAAGCCGCTGCTCGGGGTTGAGGCGCAGTTGGGTCATGTCGTCCATCGCCGGGTTCAGCACATAGGCGCCCTTGGCAAAGCCCACACGGCAGGCGGCAATCGGGCCCATGAACGGCACGCCGGAAATCGTCAGCGCGGCAGAGGCGGCAATCATCGCCACCATGTCGGGGTCGTTCACAAGGTCGCAGGACAGCACGGTCGCCATCACGAGGACTTCATGCTTGAAGCCTTCAACGAACAGCGGGCGGCAGGGGCGGTCGATCAGGCGGGAAACCAGGGTTTCCTTTTCCGACGGGCGTGCTTCACGCTTGAAGAAGCCGCCGGGGATCTTGCCGGCTGCGTAATACTTTTCCTGATAGTGAACCGTCAGGGGGAAGAAATCCTGACCGGGTTTCGCCTTTTTGGCGAAGGTCACGTTGGCCATGACAGAGGTTTCGCCCAAAGTAGCGACTACCGAACCGTCAGCCTGACGCGCAACCTTGCCGGTTTCCAGCGTAAGCGTATCGTTGCCCCACTGGATGGATTTCGTGGTGATATTGAACATCGTTTCATCCTGTTTAAGCCAATGGCCCCTGCCATCGGCGCTTGCGTAGGGGCCGTATGCCCCTGGCTCATTTTCCTTTGCGGATCCCCCTCCACGCGGAGCCCTGGCGCGGTTGGGCCGCCCCGGATCAGCCGGGGCCAGATAAACAAAGCGCCCGGGCGTTGCCCGGGCGCGAAGTCAGATTAGCGGCGCAGACCCAGACGGGTGATCAGCGCGGTGTAGCGGGTGGTATCCTTGGACTTCAGGTAGTCCAACAGCTTGCGGCGCTGTGCCACCTGCATCAACAGACCACGGCGAGAGTGGTTGTCTTTCTTGTGGCTCTTGAAGTGCTCGGTCAGGGTGGCGATGCGCGAGGACAAGATTGCAACCTGAACTTCCGGCGAGCCGGTGTCATTCTCTTTGGTCGCGTATTCCTTGATCAGGCGGGCTTTTTCTTCAACAGTGATCGACATCGGGATCTCCATTCAGTTGAGTGTGACGGCGCAAGCCGGGATGTCGTCCAGCAAGGCCCTTGGGTCCTTCAAGTCAGGAAGGATGCGCGCGTATAGGGGAAAAAGGCTGAAAAGGGAAGCGAAAACGCAAGGGCCCGGCCAACCCCTTGCGCAAGTCAGGTCAGCTGACACAGGGACGTCAGATCACGAAAAAGTCGGCAGAGGTCAGCGCCAGCCCTGCGGTCAGCGTCGCAATCTGCAACCCCGGCCCCGAACCATTGGCATCGGCGTCGTAGTACAGGTTGCCGGTGGTGGTCTGATAGATGATCCGGTCAGTATTGTCGCCTGCCAGCCCCGTCGTGTTTGACGCGAACACGGCGGCAGCCTGCGCGCCGGTTGCAAGTGCGCCGAAGATCAGGTGATCCAGATAGATCGTATCATCGGCCACGCTGAAATCGGTGATCTTGTCGATATTGGCAAGGATCGGATCAGAGTCGAACAGGAAGGTGTCAACCCCAAGGCCGCCCGTCAACTTGTCGGCCCCGGCACCACCTGAAATGTAGTCGGCGCCAGTGCCACCATCAAGCGAATCCGCGCCAGTGCCACCATCAAGCGAATCCGCGCCATTGCCGCCGGTCAGCGTGTCACTTGCAGCACCGCCCTTCAAAGTGTCGTTCCCCTCGCCCCCCAGAAAAACGTTGCTGAAAGCGTCGCCGGTCAAGCTGTCGTCGTTCAGCGATCCGGTCAGGTTCCTGATCGTCACAAAGCTGTCGATGCCGGAGCCCAGCGTGTTCTGGCTGCCAACAATGGTCAGATCCACCACCACGCCGCCTTCGTCCTGCAAGACGTTCGCGAACGACACGGTGTCGATGCCGCCGCCGCCGGTGAACAGGTTGTTGCCCAGATCACCGATCATCATGTCGTCAAAGGTGCTGCCAAGGATGTTCTCGAAGTTCTTCACAACGTCGGTGACACCCAACGAGATTGCCGTCTCTGCCGTCAGATTGACAGAGACCGAACCCAAGGACGAAGCATAGGACAAGGTATCAATCCCGGCGAAGCCATCCAGAACGTTGGCCACCTGATTGCCGGACAAGACATCGTCATAGTTGCTGCCGATCAGGTTTTCGAAGTTGGCGGCTGTATCGGTGCCCGACCCGCCGGTGACCTGCGCGGTCGTGATGGACAGATCGAAGGTGATCCCCGAGGTCGCGCCGAATTCGTAAGACAGGGTATCGCCAACAAGAGCCGTCCCACCACCGCCGTCGACCACGTTGTTTCCGGTGTTCACCCAGACGATGTTGTTCAGCACGTTGCCATAGCCATTGAGCGCATTGGTGCCCATCAAGCGCAGGTTTTCGATCGTGGTTTCCAACGTATGGTTGATATAGGTCATCACAAGATCAGTGCCCGAGCCATCGACGACCTCGTCGCCCAGATTGTCGATGACATAGACGTCATTGCCCGCGCCGCCGTCCATCTTGTCGGCGCCCGCGCGGCCATCAAGCAGGTTCGCCGCTGCGTTGCCGGTAAGCTGGTTGTCCAGATTGTTGCCAGTCCCGTTCGCAGCCATCCCGGTCAGAGTCAGATACTCCACATTTGCCGTCAGCCGGTAGGACACGCCGGACATGACGGTATCAAGGCCCTCACCGGCCGCTTCCACCACAATGTCAGCGCCATCAACGACGTAGGTGTCGTTGCCCTTGCCGCCAGTCAAAAGGTCAGCACCCGCGCCGCCGTCAAGAATGTTGTTGGCAGCGTTCCCGGTCAGATCGTCATTGTAATTGCTGCCTGTAAGGTTCTCGATCCCGACCAGCTTGTCCCAGCCCGAGCCTACGGTATCCTGAACACCCACGATGCCTAGATCGACGATGACGCCGATGGTTGTGACGCTGCTGGTAATGGTTGCGTTGACCGGGTTGCCCGCAGCCAGACCAAACACGGACACGCTGGCATAAGAGGCGGTGTCGTTGCCGCCCAGTCCGTCCAGCACGTTGTTGCCGGTGTTGGCGTACAGGATATTGTCAAGCGCATTGCCGGTTGCGTTGATATCGGCGCCGCCCAGCAGGCGCAGATTCTCCAGATTGACGTCAAGGGTGTAGGAAATCGTGCTGGCGACAAGGTCAATCTGGGTCAGGCTGTTGTTGGTCTCGACCACCTGATCGTTTGCGTTATCAACAACATAGATGTCGTTGCCGTCGCCGCCGGTCATGGTATCGGCGCCAAAGCTTCCGTTCAGCGTGTTGCCCAAAGCGTTTCCGGTGATGTGGTTGGCCCGGTGATTGCCCACTCCGGCCACGGCAGAGCCGTTCAAGACAAGGTCTTCCAGATTGGCACCCAGCCGGTAGCTGATGCCGGAAATGACCGTGTCAATCTGGCTGAGGCCAGAGTTGGTCTCGATCACCTTGTCAAGAGTGTTATCGACGACATAGGTATCATTGCCATCGCCCCCGGCCATGGTGTCGGCACCCAGCTTGCCATCAAGGATATTTGCAGCCGCGTTGCCGATCAGGATGTTGGCCAGCGTGTTGCCAGTGGCGTTGATCGCATCGGCGCCCACCAAGGTCATGTTCTCGACAAGGTTGGTCGTTGTATAGCTGACCGAGGACAGGATGGTATCGGTGCCCGCGCCTTCCTCGGTGATGACGTCGCCTGCGTTGTCGACGTTGTAGGTGTCATTGCCCAGACCGCCGACCATCAGGTCAGCACCAAGGCCACCGTTCAGCACATCGTCGCCGCCCAACCCCAGCAATGCATCATCCCCGGCCCCGCCGGTCAGAATGTTGGCCGTGTCACCATTGTGCGCGCTGGTTCCCTCGCCCACCAGCAAGACGCCCGGCGACACGAACGTGACGTTGTTCAGCCCGGTCGCCGTACTGACGCCAAGATCGTCAAGCGCCACACCAGACAGAACGATGGACTTGCCGCCAACCGAAAACTGCACGCCGCTTGCGGTGCCGTTAATCAGCAACTCGGCCGGTCGGGTGCTGGTGTCAAACGACAGGATGTCATGCAGCGGGTCAAATGGGATGATCTGGTCGGGGCTTAGGGTGCTGAATTTGAAAGTGGCCATGACATGTCCCGTGTTTGAATTAGATTTCTTCAAATATCGCGTTGAAACATGGCAATAGAATGCGGGAACCATGGCCGCTTTTGGTTGGCGATGTGTTCGATAAGGGCGCACTGCGCGACGTTTGACCGCTGAAAAGGAAATAAGGCGGCGTCAGGCAACAATCATGGGTAGAAAGACAAGCGCTGTTCGGTTTCGGTGATGAATGGGGTAGCCGAAGACCTGCGGATCAGTTGCCTTGAACGAAGAAATCATCCTTGATCGGAGGCTTCGGAGGTTGCGGCGGAGTCGTAGGGACAATGGGCCTTTGCACCACAACCACAACAGCGTAGGGTTTCAGGCACGCTTTTCCGTCCACAGCCTTCAACTGATCCAGCACGGCTTGCGTCAGATCCGTGCTCGAACGCGTCCGTTTGGTTTTCTGGAAGAACAAATCCAGCGCGCCTTGCGAGCCTGGACCAAAACTGCCGTCCACTGTACCTGCGTAGCAGTTCAGCCGCTTCAACTCCGCCTGCATCGCAAGGTCCAGGGCATTTCCGGTCAGCGCCACCACAGGCGGGTCCGTCACTGGAACGTCCGTCACGGGCTTTGTGTCTGGCAGGACGGGGCCAGCGTCAGGCACAACCAGCTGGCCCTTGATGGTCGGCGGCACTTCAGCAGCAAGGCCCGGCGTCGCTGGAACTGCGGCCAGTGCGGTCAGGTCAGGCGTTGCGGCTGGCACTATCGTGGGCTGCACCGCCACCAGACGAACCAACGGCGGCGGCACTGATTTGAACCCATCGGGCAGGTCCAGAAGATCTGCCGCCAAGGCCGCAAGCGCCGACAGCGCCGGCAGAATCGAAGCCGTCTCGGGCTGGGGGGCGGCGGGATGCGGTGTTGCGGCGGCACTGACCGACAAAAGGCCGGGCTTCAGGAAATCAACTTTCGGCGCATTGGCGGCCGGCTCTATATTCTTGAAATGGTCGGGAATTTTACCGGCGAAAATCACCTCCAGCACAGCCCGTTCCGCCTCATTCTCGGTCGTCAGGAAGTGGGAGGGCAACCGCGCCCCCTCGATCCGGGTTGGCGAGGTGATATCGGGCGAGGCTGCCGCCAACCGCTGCGGATCTGCCGGTGCGATCTTGTCGCCGCGGTGCACGGTCAGGGTGACGCGCGGCACGGTCTCCACGATCAGCTTTCCGGCCAGCATCGCCCCGTCATTCGCGGCGCGCACCAGCGGCGGCATATCCTGAACCTGCGGATTGGTCAGCAGATCCAACAGGCTTTTCGCACTTTGGGCCGACAGCGGGGCGACATAAAGCAAAGCCAGAAACCCGATTGCCAGCGATGCAACGCCAAAATTGGCCGAAGGGTAACCGCGCGCGCCAGCGTTTGATCGGGCGGAAAGGCTCATCTGCGGCCAACCAAACCAAAGGCAACGGGCTTTTCAGATCGGAACATGGCTTGACCAGCGCCCGAACCGGTTCCCCAGCCCTTGCCCGTCGCCGCGTCGGTGGCATCGCACGATGGATTGCGCAAAGTGATAAGCGCCCTTTCCTGACTCCGCACCATTAAAATTGTCGCGACAAACACTGCGGCAAGACCGGATATGACAACAACACGCCGACAACGCGGCAAAGTATTGATATATCTTTCAAATCCACCCCACCCGGCTTGCCTGACCTGCGATCTGCTGGGTTGACGAAGCTTAACATGGGAAACCTTGGAATCGTCAAGGTTGAAATGTCAAACCAGAAAGCTTACATTCAATGAAAGATAGGTTTGTTCGGAGGGTTTTAGGTATGGCGAACCGCGCAAAATTGCTTCAATGGACGTGCTCGGCTGTGGTGCTGGTGATGCTTGTAACACCGGCTATGGCGAAAGATGGCCGGACACTTTGGCTGTGCGGAGAGACCCGTTGCGTTCTGGTTGAACGTCCGGCGATGGATCTGATCGAGGCCAAGGCCGTTGTGGTGCCGACGATCCACCGCTCGGTTCCCATGATGCCGCACGGTGAAGCTGCCGCGCGGAGGATTCCAGTCGAACAGTTGATTGACATGTCGCTGGTTACGGGTGTCTTTCAGTAACTTCGGGCAATCACTTCTGGCGGGGTCGTCGCACAATGCAGTTTCTGACTTTTGGTTCCAAGCTGCGCTCCGCCGGGGTTGCGGCTGCCTGTGTTGTCGTGGCCTTGGCCGCCGCCCCTGCTGTGGCGCAGGATGGCAATCTGGCAATCCAGTTGAACAAACTTGAAAATAACGGCGGAAGTTGCCGGATGACCTATGTTATCACCAACGGCACCGGGCAGCAGGTGGCTGCGGCCTCTTACGAAATGGCGGTCTACGGCAAGGATAATGCCGTGACGAACTTGATCGTGCTGGACTTCGGTAGGCTGGTATCGGGCAGCACACAAGTGGTGCAGTTCGATCTGCCGGATACTGGCTGCAAGGATGTAACCCGGATTTCGGTGAACAATCCCGCAGTGGCGTGCCAGTTGGAGGCTGGTGGAAGTTCGGCGATCTGCACTGACAAGCGCAAGCTTGATACTTTGACGAGTGTTGTTTTCAACTGAAACGGCCCATTGCCCCGGCAAGACTGTCCGGCGCAACCTTCGTATCACAGTTGATCTTGTGCGACCTAAACCACTTGGCATCCGCATTGTCCTGCAAAAGGGCGGTTGCGCTGCGGCGATGTGACGGTCTTTGATGCATCTTCAGGCGATTTAAGCTGTGGCATTAGGGGTCGTGGACCTTTCGTCGCCATGGCCAGCCACGAACCTGGCACAGCGGACCTGCAGTCAAGAAAAGAAGAGAATTCCCCCTTCGGACACCGGCAAAGAACGTCGTCCGGCGACTTGCCCCCCTTGGCCCGCCCAAATCGGCCCTTCGGGGTGCGTTCCGGGCAATCCTTCCTGGCAATCGTCGCACAGATGGCTTTCTCGCGCTGGCGCTGGCTGCTAGAAATTGGCACAGTGTGAAAGCTTTTCTTCAAGGGATCTGATGATGACGACGAGTATACCTGCAACGCCAGGGGTCACGCCAAGCACATTGACTCACCTGCAACGTCTGGAAGCCGAAAGCATCCATATCATGCGCGAGGTGGTGGCCAATGCCGAAAACCCGGTGATGCTGTATTCCGTGGGCAAGGATTCAGCCTGCATGCTGCATCTGGCCAAGAAAGCGTTCTATCCCGCTCCGCCGCCCTTTCCGTTGCTGCATGTCGACACGACGTGGAAATTCCGCGCTATGTATGACATGCGCGAAAAAGCGGCCAAAGACGCCGGGATGGACCTGATCGTTCATCAAAACCCCGAAGCGCTGGAAAAGGGTATCAACCCCTTTGACCACGGCAGCCTGCACACCGACATGTGGAAAACCGAAGGCCTGAAACAGGCGCTGACCAAGTACAATTTCGACGTGGCTTTCGGCGGCGCGCGCCGGGATGAGGAAAAGTCCCGCGCCAAGGAGCGGGTCTTTTCCTTCCGGTCAGCCAACTTTCGCTGGGACCCCAAGAACCAGCGACCCGAGCTTTGGAAGCTGTACAACACCCGCAAGGCCAAGGGTGAAAGCATCCGGGTCTTCCCGGTCTCCAACTGGACCGAACTGGACATCTGGCAATACATCCATCTGGAAGGCATCGAGATTGTGCCGCTGTACTTCTCGGCCAAGCGCCCGGTGGTCGAACGGGACGGGCTGTTGCTGATGGTCGATGACGACCGGTTCCGCCTGAACCCCGGCGAAGTGCCGCAGATGCGGTCGATCCGCTTCCGCACGCTGGGCTGCTACCCGCTTAGCGGCGCTGTGGAATCCGAGGCCACGACCCTGCCGCAGGTCATTCAGGAAATGCTGCTGACCACGACATCGGAACGTCAGGGCCGGGCGATTGATCACGACCAGGCCGCCTCGATGGAGAAGAAGAAGCAAGAGGGCTATTTCTAAATGACCGTTCAGATTGATCCCGTCTACGTCACCGACACGCTGATCGCCGAGGATATTGACGCCTATCTGGTGCAGCACCAGCACAAGACCATGCTGCGGTTCCTGACCTGCGGGTCAGTCGATGATGGCAAGTCAACGCTGATTGGCCGCCTGCTGTATGACAGCAAGATGATCTTCGAAGATCAACTTGCCACGCTGGAGCGCGACAGCAAAGTGTCTGGCACCCAAGGCCAGGAGATTGACTTTGCCCTGCTGGTCGACGGCTTGGCTGCGGAACGCGAGCAAGGCATCACCATCGACGTCGCCTACCGTTTCTTTGCCACCGACAAGCGCAAGTTCATCGTGGCCGATACCCCCGGCCATGAACAATACACCCGCAACATGGTGACAGGCGCCTCAACCGCCGACCTTGCGGTGATCCTGATCGACGCCCGCCAAGGGGTACTGACGCAGACAAGGCGGCATTCCTATCTGGTGCAGTTGCTGGGCATCAAGAACATCGTGCTGGCCGTCAACAAGATGGATCTGGTGGGCTACTCGCAGGAACGTTTCTACGAGATCATCAAGGAATACAGCCACTTCGCCAAGCAGATCGGGATGGAAAGCTTCCTCCCGATCCCGATTTCCGGCCTGAAGGGTGACAATATCGTCACCAAAAGCACTGCGATGCCGTGGTACACTGGTCCAACCCTGCTGGGCCATCTGGAGGTGGCACCGGTCAACGTGACGCGGATGGTTGATTTGCCGTTCCGGATGCCGGTGCAATGGGTCAACCGCCCCAACCTCGACTTCCGCGGCTTTGCCGGTCAGATCGGCGCGGGCGTGGTGCGGCCGGGTGATGCGATAAGGGTGCTGCCTTCGGGCAAGACGACCACGGTGAAATCCATCGTCACGCTTGACGGCGATCTGGATCAGGCGGTGGCAGGTCAGTCTGTCACCCTGACCTTTGCTGATGAAATCGACTGTTCGCGCGGCGATGTCATCGTGCAATCGGACGCGCCGTGCGAGGTGGCCGATCAGTTTGAAGCGACGCTGGTGTGGATGGACGAACACGCCATGCTGCCGGGGCGTCCGTATTTGCTGAAGATAGGCACTCAGACGGTAACGGCAACGGTAACCGAACCGAAGTATGAGGTGAACATCAACACACTGGAACATCTCGCCTCACGCACATTGGGTCTGAATGCGATTGGCGTCTGCAACCTGTCGATTGACCGCGCCATTCCGTTCGAAGCTTATGCGGTAAACCCCGACCTTGGCGGCTTTATCCTGATTGACCGGATGACCAATGCCACCGTCGCCGCCGGGATGATTCACTTCGCCCTGCGCCGCAGCCAGAACATTCACTGGCAAGCGCTTGAGGTGAACCGCGAGGCGCATTCTGCCCTCAAAACGCAAAAGCCTTGTGTGGTCTGGTTCACCGGTCTGTCCGGCTCGGGCAAGTCAACCATCGCCAATCTGGTGGAAGCCAAGCTGCACGCGATGGGCAAGCACACCTTCTTGTTGGACGGCGACAACGTGCGCCACGGGTTGAACCGCGATCTGGGCTTTACCGATGCCGACCGGGTGGAAAACATCCGCCGCGTGGGCGAAGTGGCGCTGCTGATGACCGACGCCGGGCTGATCGTGCTGACGGCCTTCATCTCGCCCTTCCGGTCCGAACGCCGGATGGTGCGCGACCTGATGGCGGCAGGAGAATTCATCGAGGTTTATGTCGATACCCCGCTGAGCGTAGCCGAAAGCCGCGATGTCAAAGGGTTGTACAAGAAGGCGCGGGCGGGCAAGTTGAAGAACTTTACCGGCATCGACAGCCCCTATGAACCGCCAGAGGGGGCCGAGATCACCGTCAACACGGTGGAACTTGCGGCAGAAGATGCCGCAAACCGGATTGTTGACCTGATCCTGGCACGTTGATCTGATACCGGGCCGTCAGCGGGCGGTCCGGTTCACCCATGTCACAGCATCCGTCAGAACCTGCCGGGTGGCGGCATCAAAGGCCGACACCACGGTCAGGGTATCAGCACTCGCCGCCATCCCGGTGGCGTCAAACCGGCGCGAGCCTATCAGGTGGCGGTCGGTTTCATTCAGCAAGGTCAGCGTCAGGCCCACATGAACCGGCGTCTGGCGGGTGGCGGGGTCAGGCGCCTCGGCCTGAAAGTCGTTTACCTCGACCAGCGCCACAAAGTCGGGCGTTAGCCCTGCCCCATCGCGGCCCACCAGCCGAAAGCCGCCGGCATTCTGCAACGAGGCGACCAGCAAGGTCTGCACCAATTCCGGCACCGGATCGACCCAGCGGCCCTTGGGCAGGTATTGTGCCTGCAAGGGCGTGGGCTTGATCAGGATGCGGTCGGTCGTCAGCGCGCCACTCGCCGTGGGCAATTCCACGACCAGATGGCGCGATCCGGATGGACCCTCCACCGCAGGCAGGGGTTGCAGCGTGTAGGCGTCCAACGGGGCCGATGCTTGGCCCAAGGCGCTACACGAAGACAGCGCAAGGATGAAAAGCAGGGATATGCGGGTCATGCGAACCTCATCTGGAATATTCGGGGGTGCGGTTGCCAAGGAAGAAGCGGGCGGGGTCGCGTTCAATCCGCGCGGTCAGGCTGGACAGATCGGCCACCAGCTTGGTGGCCTGCTGGCTAAGCGTGGTGATCTGCGGCAGACCCTTGGCGGCGAAGCTGTTGATGTTGGCGATGGCCGTGCGGGCTTCCGCCAGCGTTTTGCGGGCATCCGTCAGGGTGGCATCGGCGTTGCCTGCGACGGTATCCAGCTTATCGGCAAAGCCAGAGATTTTGTCCGCCGCCGCCGAGAAGCTGGCGGAGGCTTTGGTCAGGTCATCCATCACCGTGTTCAGGCGGCCTGACGCCTCATCCAGATTGGCGATGATCTTGGCCACATGGTAGGCGTTTTCCTGCGTGGTAAAGCTGCCCATATCGTCCAGCACGGAAATCGCCTTGGCCAAAAGGTCAGGCGCATCGGCCAGCAGCCCCTGAACCACGGTGGTTTTCGTGGGAATAACGGCCACGCCGGTGCCGATATCAACTTTCAGCCGGGGCGCATCCGCAGCCCCCCCCTCCAGCCCGACATAGGCCACCCCCGTCACCCCCTGCGAGGCCAGTGTCGCCTCGGTTCCTACCCGGATCGGGGTGGCGGCTGACACTTCAATGCGGACGCGCACCTTGGAAGGGTCGGCGCTGTCGAGGTCAATGGTCAGCACCTTGCCGACGTTGACACCGTTGAAGGTGACCGTGCTGGATTGGCCAAGGCCCGAAACCTGATCAAACACCACGTCATATTGCGCATAGGTCCGGTCGATCTGCACCTTGGCCAGCCACAGAAAGAAGCCAAGCCCGGCGATGATCGCCAGAATGGTGAATGCCCCGATCAGAACGTAATTTGCTTTGGTTTCCATGGCTCAGGCCCCCAAAGCCGCATGGGCACGCGGCCCGTGAAAGTAGGAGTGCACCCAAGGGTCTTCGACCTGTCGCATCTCGGCCAGGGTGCCGGTCACCAGCACCTTGCCCCGCGCCAGCACGGCAATCCGGTCACAGGTGGCGTGCAATGTGTCGATGTCATGCGTCACCAGAAAGACGGACAGGTTCAGCGCCTGCCGCAATGCCGCAATCAGCGCGTCAAATTCTGACGCCGCAATCGGGTCCAGCCCCGCAGTCGGTTCATCCAGCAACAGAATTTCCGGGTCCAGCGCCAAGGCCCGCGCCAACCCGGCGCGCTTCCTCATGCCGCCCGAAAGGTCGGACGGGTACAGGCTGCCCGCCTTGGGTGGCAACCCCACCATCGCCAGCTTCAGATCGGCCAACGAGGCGCGCAAGGCTGCCGGTAGCTTGAACTTCACCCGCATCGGCGCCTCGACATTTTCGCGCACCGTCAGGGCGGAGAGCAGCGCGCCGTCCTGAAACATCACACCCCAACGCGCGCGGGTTTCGCGAAGGTCAGCGGTCAGCACGTCAACCCCCAGCACCTTGACGCTGCCGGCATTGGGCTTTTGCAACCCGACGATGCTGCGCAACAAAACCGACTTGCCGGTGCCCGATGCGCCGACCACGCCCAGAACCTCGCCCCGCATCAGGTCGATATCCAGACCGTTCTGCACCACGGCCTTGCCAAACCGGTTCACCAGTCCGCGAACTTCAACAACGGTTTCCATCACACCCCCGCCGCCGCAAAGAAAATGGAAAACGTGGCATCGACAAGGATCACCATGAAGATTGCCTGCACCACGGCACGAGAGGTCAGACGGCCCAGCGATTCCGCATTGCCTTCGACTTGCAGGCCCTGAAAACAGCCGATCACACCGATGATCACCGCAAAGAATGGCGCTTTGGCCATGCCGACCAGAAAATGGCTGACGTCCGTGTCCAGCAGCCTTGTGCGGAACATCCCCGGAGAGATGCCAAGTTCGTACCAGCTCATCAGCCCGCCGCCAAGAAGGCCCGCCAGATCTGCAATTACCGCCAGCACCGGCAGCATCAGGAACAGCGCCAAGACCCGGGGCAGCACCAGAACCTCAACCCGGTCAAGACCAAGGGTGCGCAGGGCATCAACCTCTTCGCGCATCTTCATCGACCCGATGGCAGCCGTGAAGGCCGACGCTGACCGGCCTGCCACAATGATGGCAGTCAACAGAATCCCCAACTCGCGCAGGACGGAAATGGCGATCAGGTCGACGACAAAAACCTCGGCCCCGAACTGGCGCAACTGGTCGGCGCCCTGATAGGCGATGACAATGCCGATCAGGAAAGCCATCAGCGCCACGATGGGCACCGCGTTCAGTCCGGTTTCCTGCATGTGAAACACCAGCGAGGTCAGGCGCAGCCGCAAGGGATGTACCACAGTGCCACCGATGCGGGCCACGACCTGACCGAAAAAGCCGGTGATGCGGGCCAGACCCAGTGCTGCATCGGCCGTGGCGCGGCCAAGGTGGTCAATCCGTTCCAGCATCTGCACATGGCGGGGCGGCTTGGCGGGTTTGGCATCGGGCGGCAGGGCGTCCTTGACCGCCTTAAGCAGCAAAGCCTGCGCCGGGCTGGCCCCCGTCACCTTGGCCCCGCTGTGACGAGCTTGTGTCAGGATCAGCCAGGCCCCCGCCGTATCCAGCGCGGTCAGGCCGGTGATATCCATATCGCCATCGGTCAGGGTGCCTTGCAGGGCTGTCAGCCGGGCAAGGACAAAGTCGCCCACAAGCTTTTGTTCAGGTTGGGTCTGGGACGAGACAGGCAGCATTCAGCTCCTTGCAGCAAACGGCAGCATCGCAACGCACAAGGCCCGGTTTCGGTTCCCATGCTCTGACAAGCGTTTCAAACCCGTGGGCCGCCAGTCCAAAACCACCCACCCGGGGAACCAAACCCGCATCCAAACGTTGAACGGCGTGCCGCAAGCATGGCACGTCAAAGGAGACCCTTTCATGGATCATGCCAACAACGTCGAACTGCAATCGCTTGACTTTACCCCCGAAACCCTGCTGCACGCCCAGATCTACGGCGACGAAGATCACAAGATCGGCACGGTCAGTCATGTGCATGGGTTGGGCATCGACAGTCAGGTGATCATTGACGTCGGTGGCTTTCTGGGGCTGGGTAAGAAGTCCGTCATGATGGCGGCAAAGGATCTGATCTTCATGCGCGATGACAATGGCACCGTGCATGGCCTGACCAGTTGGACCAAAGATCAGGTTCGCGCCTTGCCCGAACACGATCACTGAAGTCTTTGAAGCAAGCCTGTCTTCTGACATGCCGGATATACCTATTGCCGGACAGGCGTTAAGCGACAGCCCCCGCTTCGGGGGCTGAAATCCCTGTCAGGGAGTGTCAAATGTCGAAATCGACCAAAAAGAAACCCGCCAAACCGGCTGAAGCCGGGGCGCCTGCCAAAGCCTCGTCCTCGGTGATGTCGGCGCTGCACCCACCGATCAAAGGCGCTGCCGACGCGGGCCGACCCTCGGCCAAGACCGGCGGCAAAAGCGCCAGCGCCAACAAGGGTCGCTGATTTTCGGGGGCCGCTGATCTTTACGGGCGGCTGATCTTTCGATCCTCAAGCAAAGGCCCAAGCCGGTATGGCTTGGGCCTTTCGTTCCGCTTTTACGGGCAATTTGCCAGATAGCGGCTGCCATCGGTTCGCTGATAGACGCAGCGGCCCGAGGAATCCTTGCCAAGATACGTGCCTGCCACCAATCCCACGGCCCCACCGATCAACGCGCCTTGCAGCGGGTTGTGCGGCGTGACGATGGCACCAATGGCGGCCCCTCCGGTCGTTCCGACCAACTGGTTCTGCGACAAGTCCTCGCAGCCTGCGAGGATCGCGAAGACGGGGATGAGTAGATAGATCTTCCGCATGATTACTCCTGTTCCGGGGACAGTCAGTCGTCCTTACATGACAACGCGCGAAGGGCGGCACGGTTCCCAGCCCTTCGCAATTTCGGCCCTTAGCAATTTCGGCCCTCCGCAATTTCGAAACGGCGCATCGCCCAGGTCAGGCGCACACCCCTTCGCAAGAGGTCGCCTGCCGATATAGCCCTCGATCTTTTGCAAGCGATAGCAGGTCAGGCGCACACCCCTTCGCAAGAGGCCGCCTGCGACAGGATCGCCACGGTGGTGCGGTCGCGTTCGGGCAAAGGGTTCTCGCCCAAAAGCGCCCTTCCCCGGCTGACCCGGCTTTTCACCGTGCCCACCGCCAGCGAGGTGATCGCGGCCGCCTCCTCATAGGAAAAGCCCAAGGCACCCACCAACGTCAGCACCTCGCGGTGTTCCGAGGAAAGGCGGGCGAAGGCCGCCAGAAACTCTCGCAAGGCAAGGGCGCCGTCGTGTGAGGGGGCTACCGCCAGCCGGGCAACAAAGGCACCTTCAGGGTCAGCCACCTCGCGCCGACGTTTGCGCAGGTCTGAATAAAAGCCGTTGCGCAGGATGGTGAACAGCCAGCTGCGCAGGTTGGTGCCGGGGGTAAAAGAGCCAAAGTGGCTCCAGGCGCGCACCATGGTGTCCTGCACCAGATCATCGGCACGATCCGGGCTGCGGCACAGGCCAAGGGCGAAGGCACGCAGGGCGGGCACGTGCAAGACAATATCATCGCGGGCGGTTGTCGTTTCGGTCATTGGCGGGGTCATCGACAGATCCTTTTCGGTCGAGCGCGTCCAGAATCACGCGAAAACGGTCGGGCAGGGCCTCGGCCAGAATGGGGGCGAACACCCGTCGCAGGGTATCATCCACAGGTCGTCGCGGACGTGCGCGCCGCAGGTGAAAGGGTGGGTTCTGTCGCATGTCGGGTTCCGGGATCAGGACCGTGATGCTACAGAACGCCCGCCAGACGGGTCTGGTTCCCGAACGGCGGCGGATTGACCTTAACCTGCCAGAGGCGGGCATCGGACGGGCTGATCCATGATGGGTTAACCGCGATTAATTGCTGCACCAGCGGAACCATTCGCCGTAGCCCCGCGTTTCGGAACGGTAAGCTGCGCCGTGGGCCTGAAGGGAAATCCGATGCGTTTGGAACAGACAGCCATCAAACGGGCGGCCAGCGTGCTGCGGGCGCGGGCCAAGGCGCCCTTTGGTGCGCCGGTGCAAAACGTCTGCCCTCTTGCCGGAATTACCGCGTGATCTTGCGCCGCGCCCCCGGTCTGTGGTCCGACGCAGCACCGATCCGGTCCGAGATTTTTGGACCCGAACGGCTGGAACATCACGCCCTGTCGCTGGCAGCGGCCCAAGGCATCACCGACCATCCGCGCCGGGTGGCCAGCCTGCGCGGCCGCATGTCTGACAACGGTGTGGCCTTGCTGGCCGCGTACCGGGCTGCGGCCAAAGCGCTGGAGGTCGGGCAGCCGATCACCCCCGCCGCTGAATGGCTGCTGGACAACTTCCACATCGTCGAGGCGCAGTTGCGCCAGATCCGCGATGATCTGCCGCCCGGCTATTACCGCCATCTGCCCAAGTTGGCCGACGGGTTTCTGGCCGGTTACCCGCGCGTCATGGGCCTGGCCTGGGCCTATGTCGCCCACACCGACAGCCTGCTGTCCGGCCCATTGCTGTTGCGCTTTGTGCAGGCCTATCAAACCGTGCAACCCCTGACGATTGGTGAGTTGTGGGCGGTGGCCATCACCCTGCGCATTGTGTTGATCGAGAATATGCGCCGTCTGTCCGCCCAGATCACCGAGGCTTATGCCCAAGGCAACGCCGCCGACATGCTGGTTGATCAGGTGATGGCTGACGAAGGATCGGTTCACAGGGTGCTGGCAGGCTTGCGCAATGTCGATCTGCCTGACCCAATGGCCGCCCAGATCGCCAAACGCCTGCGCGGTCTGGACCCGTCCGAGACGCCGATGGCTGCCTGGCTGGAAAAACGCCTTGCAGCCAAGGGGTTGACGATCGATTCGGTCGTGGCCAATGCGCAAAGCCGGCAGGGCGCGTCGAATGTCACCATGCGCAATATCGTCACTTCGATGCGGCGGATGGCCGAAACCGATTGGGCCGATTTTTTTGAAGACGCCAGTTTGGTCGAGGCGCGTCTGTGCCAGCAGCCCGGTTACGCCGCGATGGATTTCGCCACCCGCAACGACTATCGTTCAGCCATCGAGGCTTTGACCCGCGGCTCGGCCCGCAGCCGTGACCGCGGCCCGGTCCATGACAAGACTGCTGTGATTAAGACTGCCGTGACTGATATCGCCGTGACCGAGATTGCTGTGACCGAAGCCGCCATCGCCATGGCCGCCGCAGGGCTGACGGACGCCAAGCGCGACACCGGCCATGTGCTGATCGGCACCGGACGCCCGGCGCTGGAGCGGGCCCTTGCCTTCAAGCCCACCCTGCACCAGCGCATCGGGCGGATGCGCTTTGGGGTCGGCGGCTATCTGGCGGCGATTGCGGCAGCCTCGGCACTGTTTCTGGCCCTGGCGCTTGGGCTTGGCGGCTTTCCCGACCTGACCCTTGGGCTGGCTGCGGGCTTTGTGGCGGTTGAGGCGGGGATTGCCCTGGTGCATCTGGCCGTCAGCCGCCTGATCGGCCCCAAGCGCCTGCCCAGCCTGTCGATGAAACAGGGCATACCGCCCGACTGCCGCACCCTTGTCGCCGTGCCGGTGCTGCTGTCACGCGCCAATGACCTCGCCGAGGCTTTGTCCCGGCTGGAGGTGCATCACCTGTCCAGCGTCGAAGGCGCTGTGCATTACGCGCTTTTGTCCGACGGGCCGGATGCCGGTGCCAAAAGCACCGCTGAAGACCGCGCCCTGATCGTTGCAGCCCAAACCGCGATTGCGGCGCTTAACGCGTCTTATCCGTCCGACCAGGGCGACCGCTTTTTGCTGTTGCACCGGCACCGGCTGTGGAACCCCTCGGAAGGCGTCTGGATGGGGTGGGAGCGCAAGCGCGGCAAGCTGGCGGAACTGAATCGTTTGCTGCGCGGGGCCACCGATACCAGCTTTCTGCCCGGCAGCGTGGTGCCGCAGGGCGTGCGCTTTGTCGTGACGCTGGATGCCGACACCGGCCTGCCGCGTGACACGTTGCGCCGCCTGATCGGCAAGATGGCGCATCCGCTGAACCGCCCGGTGCTGGATCAGGCCCGCCAGCGCGTTACCTCGGGCTACGGCATCCTGCAACCGCAAGTTACGCCGCTGATGCCCGACGGGGCAGAGGGGTCCGGCTACCAGCGCATCACCTCTGCCCCCGGCGGGATGGAGCCCTATGCGGCGGCGCGGTCAGACATCTATCAGGACCTGTTCGGCGAGGGCTCTTTCACCGGCAAGGGCATCTATGACGTCGATGCCTTCACCGCCGCCATGGCGGGCCGGGTGCCCGAGAATACGATGCTAAGCCATGACCTGTTCGATGGGACCTTCGCCCGCGCCGGCCTTGCGTCGGATGTGCAGGTGATCGAGGAATTTCCGACCCGCTATGACGTCGATGCCCGCCGCCTGCATCGCTGGGTGCGTGGCGACTGGCAGTTGCTGCCGTGGATCACGGGCCAGCGGCAAACCCAAGGCGGGATGTCGGCGCTGAACCGCTGGAAGATGGTTGACAACATGCGCCGGTCATTGGTGGCGCCCGTGGTTCTGCTGGCGCTGGCGCTTGGCTGGACCTTGCCCTTGTCCGGTGCCTTGATCTGGACAGCGCTGGTTCTTGGGCTGACGGCGGTGCCCTTGCTGATCGGCCTGCCGCTGGCGATCTTGCCGGGACGTGCCGGGATCACCTCGCGCAGTCATTTGCAGGCTTTGGCCGGGGATACCACCACGGCGCTGGCGCGGTTTGGCCTGTCTGTGGCGCTTTTGGCTGATACGGCGGCGCAGCGGCTGGATGCCATTGCCCGCAGCCTGTTTCGGCTGCGCACCCGGCGGCATTTGCTGGAGTGGCTGACAGCCTCGCAATCGGCGGGTGGCGGGGTGCCGACGTTGGCACGCTTCTATCGGCTGGGGCTTGGCGGGGTCGGGCTGGGGCTTGCGACCTGTGCCGCCGTGACCGTGATGAACCCCGCCGTCTGGCCGCTGACCCTGGCCTTCGCCGCCCTGTGGCTGGCCACGCCTGCGCTCGTCTGGCGAATAAGCCAGCCCCATCCCGCGCATGCGACCGCCGACCTGACCGAGGCTGACCGGCAAAGCCTGCGCCAGATCGCCCGCCGCACCTGGCGCTATTTTGAAGCCTTCGTGACGGCTGACAGCCATTTCCTGCCGCCCGACAACTATCAGGAAAGCCCCAACCCCATTGTCGCCCGCCGCACCTCGCCCACCAACATCGGGCTGTACCTGTTGTCAGTGACGGCGGCGGTCGACATGGGCTGGATCGGGCAAGCCGAGGCCGTGACCCGGCTGGAGCAGACCCTGACCACCATGGGAAAGATGCCGCGGTTTCGCGGGCATCTTTACAACTGGTACGACACGTCCGACCTGCGCGTGCTGGCCCCGGCCTATGTCTCAACCGTGGACAGCGGCAATCTGGCGGGCCATCTGATCGCAGTGGCGCAGGCCTGCCTAAGCTGGCAACACCCGCCGGTGCCAGACCTTGCCGGGCTTCATGATGCGCAGGCGCTGGCGATGCTGGCGCTGGCCAAGGCGCCGGATGCCCAGCTTGGTGTGCTGCTGGCCAAGGTTACCGGCCATCCCGCCATGGCCGGACAAGCCGCCGAACGGGCGCTGGCCCTGACTGGCCCGGACAGCGAGTTGACCTATTGGACCGCCGCCGTCGTTGCCTGCCATCGCAGCCAGCTGGCCGAGCCTGCGACGCCTGACCGTGTCCATGCCGTGGCGCACCTTGCCCGGCAGCTTGCGCTGGAGATGGACTTCGCCTTCCTGCTGCATCCCGAAAAGCACCTGCTGTCGATCGGCTTTCAGGTCGCCACCAACACGCTGGATGCCAATTGCTATGACCTTCTGGCGTCTGAATCCCAACTGGCCAGCCTGTTTGCCATAGCCAAGGGCGATGTCGAAACACGGCACTGGTTTCAGTTGGGCCGGGCAGCAACGCCTTTGGGCGCCGGATCAGCGCTGATTTCGTGGTCGGGCAGCATGTTCGAATACCTGATGCCTGCGCTGGTCTTGCGCACCCCGGAAGGCTCGGTTCTGGCGGAAACCAACCGCCGCGTTGTGGCACGTCAGCAGACCTACGGCCATGCCTTGGGGTTGCCGTGGGGCATATCAGAATCCTCCTACAGCGCCCGCGATCTTGAGATGACCTATCAATACTCCAACTTCGGCGTGCCGGGCCTTGGCCTGAAACGCGGCTTGGGCGAGAACCGGGTCATCGCCCCTTATGCCACCGGCCTTGCGGCCATGGTGGACCCGCAAGCCGCCGTGCAGAACTTTGCCGCCCTGCGCAAGCTGGGGGCCGAGGGGCGCTTTGGCTTTTATGAAGCGCTGGATTTCACCGCCGCCCGCTTGCCGGAAGGGGCTGGCCATGTCGTCGTGCAAAGCTTCATGGCGCATCATCAGGGCATGACGATTGCGGCACTGGCCAATGTTGTGCTGGACGGCACCCTGCGCCGCCAGTTCCACGCCGATCCCATCATCCAGTCCGTCGAACCCCTGCTACAGGAACGCGTGCCCCGCGACGTCTCCATAGCGCCCCCCCGTGCACGTGAGGTTCTGACTGCGGCGGAAGTCACCGTTTCCCCTGCCATCCTGCGCCACTTTGATCATCCGGCTGAGATGCCACCGACCGCACACCTCATCTCCAACGGGCGCTACGGGCTGGTGCTGACCCCCGGCGGCGCGGGCTTCAGCCGGTGGGGTGACCTGGCCATCACGCGCTGGCGGGCTGACCCGACACAGGCGCGGATGGGCTCTTTCATCCTGCTGCGCGATGTGCAATCGGGCGGCTTATGGTCCGCCACGCTGCGCCCCGATGGCAAGGATGCCGACCAGCACAGCGCCGTCTTCAGCGAACACCACGCCGCCTTCACCCACCGCACCCGCCTGCTGACCACGACGACCGAGGTTGTCGTGTCGACCGAAGACGATGCCGAGGCGCGGCGGGTTACCCTGACCAACACCGGGCGGCACCCGCGCGAGATTGACGTGACCTCTTACGCCGAACTGGTGCTGGCCGCTTCGGCGTCTGACCAGTCGCACCCGGCGTTTTCCAAGATGTTCGTGGTGACCGATTACATGCCGGAACTGGGTGTCCTGATCGCCACGCGCCGCAAGCGCAGCCCATCAGACCCCGATATCTGGGCCGCCCATATTGCCGTCGTCGAAGGCGTGGAAACCGCACCCCTGCAATTCGAGACCGACCGTGCACGTTTTATCGGGCGCGGGGCCGACCTGTCGCAGGCGCGGATGGACACGCCCCTGTCCGGCACCACCGGCACCGTACTGGACCCGGTCTTCTCGCTGCGTCGCCGCATCAAAATTCCCGGAGGAGAGCGGGCGCGGGTGACGTTCTGGACCATGGTTGCCGCCTCACCCGAGGCGCTGCTGGCGATGGTGGAACGGCACAGCGACCCGTCAGCCTTTGGGCGGGCAATCACGCTGTCCTGGACGCAAGGCAAGGTGCAGTTGCGCCATCTGGGCCTGACCTCGGCCCGCGCGGCAGAGTTTCAGGCGCTGGCCGGCATGGTGATCCGCGCCGATGCAAGGCTGCGCGCCCGTCCGGCGCAGGTGCTGGCCGGGGCAGGGCCTCAGTCCGACCTATGGGCCTTGGGCATTTCAGGCGACCTGCCGATTGTGCTGCTGCTGATATCGGAAGCCGAGGATATTGTGCGCTTGCAAGAGCTTCTGGGGGCAGTGGAATACTGGCGATCCAAGCTTTTGGCGGTGGATCTGGTAATCATGAACGATCGTTCGTCTTCTTATGTGCAAGACTTGCAGAATGCCGTCGATGCGGCCACCCGCGCCGCACTTCCCCTTGATGCCGGGACCGCGCGCAGCGCTGGCACAGTCCACATCCTGCGCGCCGACCTGACCACGGCTGCCGCGCGCGGCCATCTGCTGGCCGCAGCGGCGGTGGTTCTGGTGGCCAGCCGGGGCGGCATCGGGGCGCAGCTTGAACTGCTGGCCCCGGTCACCGTGCCGCGCGAAACCATCCGCCCCGCCGCCCTGCCACCAACGCCCGTGCCCCTGCCCGCGCTGGAATTCTTCAACGGCACCGGTGGCTTTGCTGACGAGGGCCGCGAATATGTCACCATCTTGCAGAACGGCCAGTCCACGCCCGCGCCTTGGGTCAATGTCATAGCCAACCCAAGCTTCGGCTTCCACGTCTCGGCTGAGGGCAGCGGCTTTACCTGGGCCGAAAGCAGCCGCGAGAACCAGATAACGCCATGGTCCAACGACCCGGTCACCGATCCCTCGGGCGAGGCGGTGTACCTGCAAGACATGGAAACCGGCCAGACCTGGACACCCACCGCCCTGCCCATCCGCACCAAGGGCACCTACATTGCCCGCCACGGCTTTGGCTATTCCAGCTTCGAGCACACGGCCAATGGCATTGCCGCCGAGATGGTGCAGTTCGTCGGCCAATCTGACCCGGTCAAGATCACGCGGCTGACCCTGCACAACACCTCGGGCCGGTCACGCAACCTTTCGGTGACGGCCTATGCCGAGTGGGTTCTGGGGCCATCGCGCGGCAGTTCCGTCATCACCGAGGTTGATCCGGCCACCGGTGCCATCTTCGCCCGCAACCCCCGCAGCACCGCCTTTCCGGGCCGCATCGCCTTTGCCGACCTTGGGGCCGATGTCATCAGCCGCAGCGCTGACCGGGGCGAGGTGCTGGGCCGCATGGGGTCAATGGCCAACCCGGCGCGTCTGTCGGGTCTTTCGGGGCGCAGCGGGCCAGGCCTTGACCCCTGCGCCGCCTTGCAACGCCGCATCGTGCTGGCACCGGGCCAGCGGGCCAGCGTAGTGTTCCTGCTGGGTCAATCCGCCTCAACCGCCGAGGCGCGGGCGTTGATCGCGGCAACGCGGGACATGGACTTTGATGCCACATTGACCGAAGCCAAACGCTGGTGGTCTGACCTTCTGACCTCGGTTCAGGTCAAGACACCGGACCGGGCGATGGATATCATGCTGAACGGCTGGCTGCTGTACCAGACCCTTGCCTGCCGCATCTGGGCGCGGGCCGGGTTCTATCAGGCCAGCGGGGCTTACGGCTTTCGTGACCAGTTGCAGGACGGCATGGCGCTGGCAGCGCTGCGTCCGGCGATGACCCGCGCACATCTGCTGCGGGCGGCGTCCCGGCAGTTTCCGCAAGGTGACGTGCAGCACTGGTGGCTGCCGCAATCGGGCCAGGGCGTTCGAACGCGGATTTCCGATGACCGGGTCTGGCTGGCCCATTGCGTGCTGCAATATGTCACCGTCACCGGCGACCTCGCCGTGCTGGACGAGGTCGTGCCCTTCATCGAAGGCCCCGCCCTGTCCGAAGGCGAGGCGGATGATTTCTTCGTGCCCACCCTGTCAGACCAGACCACCACCCTGTTTGATCACTGCGCCCGCGGCCTTGATCAAGCCATCACCCTGACCGGCGCCAACGGGATGCCGCTGATCGGCACCGGCGACTGGAATGACGGCATGAACCGTGTCGGCGCCGGCGGCAGGGGCACCAGCGTCTGGCTTGGCTGGCTGCTGATCACAACACTGAACGCAATGGCCCCCTTGGCCGAGGCGCGGGACCCCGCCCGCGCGCTTTTGTGGCGCGGCCATGTGGACCGCGTCCGCCAGGCGATCGAGCAAAGCGGCTGGGACGGTGCCTGGTATCGGCGCGGCACCTATGACGATGGCAGCACTTTGGGGTCATCCCGTTCGGCCGAATGCCAGATCGATTCCATCGCACAGTCCTGGGCCGTGCTGTCAGGGGTGGCAGACCCTGCGCGAGCGGCCCAAGCCATGCAGTCGATGCGCGACCGCTTGATCACGCCGCGTCTGGCCCTGCTGTTCACCCCGCCGTTTGACCTTGGTGCTTCGGACCCCGGCTACATCAAGGGCTATCCGCCGGGCTTGCGTGAAAATGGCGGGCAATACAGCCACGCCGCCATGTGGGCCGTGCTGGCCGAGGCGCGTCTGGGCCACGGCGACCATGCGGCCAACCTGTTCGCCCTGTTGAACCCGATCAACCACGCCCTGACCGCCACCGAAGTTCAGCGCTATAAGGTTGAACCCTATGTGGTGGCCGCCGATGTCTACGCTGCTCCCCGGCACGAGGGGCGCGGCGGCTGGACGTGGTACACAGGCTCTGCCGCATGGATGCTGCGGGCCGGAATCGAGGGCATTCTGGGCCTGACACGGCAGGGCACTCACATGCGCTTTGCCCCCTGCCTGCCTGCGGGCTGGCCACAGGTGGAACTGCGCCTGACCCTTGGCCCGGGCCCCTGCCATGTCACGGTTCTGAACCGGGGCGGGCTTGGGCGGGGTGTCACCTCGGCTACGCTGAATGGTCGGCCGCTGCCTTGCGAGGGCGGCCTGCGCGTTCGCGTCACGGACCTGACTGGAGAACTTCTGATCCATCTTGGCGAGATCATGCGCCCGGCTCAGGGCTCATAACCAGAACAACACGATTGCCGCCAAGGCGCCGGCGGACGGGAAGATGTCGGCGCGCCGGTCAAAGCGCGCGGCTATTCTGCGCCAGTCCTTCAGGCGCCCGAACATGTTCTCGATCTTGTGACGTTTCTTATCGAGGATAGCGTCGTGCCCGATCTGCACCTTGCGGTTCTTTCTGGACGGGATGCACGGGGTTATA
>JAYSQA010000048.1:0-10326 GCA_043721775.1 Rhodobacterales bacterium | reverse complement strand
ACCCCCAGCACGGCCGAAACCAGCGGGTAGATATAATAGCCCAAAGACGCCTCAACCGCGCGGCCCGTCACCACGGCCCAGATGAAGAAGAACCAGTTGAAGCCAATCAGCAAGGCCGCCGCCAGAATGCGCCAGCGGTCCGGTCCGGTGACCAGATCACGCGCCTCGCCCCAGCGGTGGGTCAAAGTGGCAACAAGGCCAAAGCACAGCGCCGTCCAGATGGTGCGGTGCGCCATCATCTCGGGCGCCGCCACCTCGTGCAGTGCGTGGTAATACAGCGGCGCAAAACCCCAGATGCAGCAGGCAGCGATGATGGACAGAACGCCCTTCTGCGGGTCAGTCATGCGGATCGGTCATGTGAATCACTTTCCGGGATCAGGCACTTGGCCAAGGTTGGGCATTTGGCCGGAGTCAGGTGCCTGGCCGGGTTCTGGCGCTTGGCCGAAGTCAAATTCAATCGGCCGGGTTCTGACGCTTGGCAAGGTTCTGGCGCTTGGCAAGGTTCTGGCGCTTGGCCAGGGTCAGGCGCTTGGTCCGCCAATTTGAAAGAACCCAAAAGCAAGCCACCGCCGTTCAAGGCAGCGGTATCATACACAGCGCTGGCCCATGGGTAGGATGGGCAAGCTGCCCATGTTCCATCACAAAGCCCGCAGCCGGGTACTTACCCTTGCTGCGGGCCTTGGATGGACTGCGCGCTGCTTACAGGCGGGCGGCGACGGCTTCCCAATCCACCAGCTTCTCAAGGAAGTTGGACAGATAGGCCGGGCGCTTGTTGCGGAAGTCGATGTAATAGGAATGCTCCCACACATCGCAGCCCAGAAGAGCGGTCTGCCCAAAGCACAAGGGGTTCACGCCATTCTCGGTCTTGGTGACCTTCAACGCGCCGGATCCGTCCTTGACCAGCCAAGCCCAGCCCGAACCGAACTGGCCCGCACCGGCTGTCGCAAAGTCTTCCTTGAACTTGGCCACCGACCCGAAGGCCGCAACCAGCGCCGCGTCCAGTTCCGATGGCATGGCTTTGCCGCCCGTGCCCATCACCTGCCAGAACAAGGCGTGGTTCCAATGCTGCGACGCATTGTTGAAAATGCCGTTCTGCGCCACGGAACCCGCCACATAGGTGCCGGTTACGATCTCTTCGACCGACTTGGCTTCCCATTCGGTGCCGGCAATCAGCTTGTTGCCATTGTCGACATAGGCCTTGTGGTGCAGGTCATGGTGATATTCGAGAGTTTCCTTCGACATGCCCAACGCGGCCAGCGCGTCGTGGGCATAGGGAAGTTCGGGAAGGGTGAAAGCCATGGCAGACTCCTGTTTCAGATGGATGGTGGCGTGGCAGGTGTTGCGGCGTAATAAGGGGCCGCAACTCAGGAAGGTCAAGGGCCGTGCTGGCCTTTCTCGATGCCTGGGCAGCTTCTCACCTGACCTGGCACGTGCCACACACACCAAAACTTTAGAGGAAACCCGGCGGTTTTCCCGTCACGACCACACTGTTGTCAAGGCTGAAGAACGTGGCCCGCAGGATCATCTTGACGTAAGTGCCGGTGGTGTTTTCGACATAACGGACCATGTGAACGGCGTTTGACGGGCTGACACGACTTTGGGCAGGCCCGCAATCGGTTTGCCAATTGCGTATTGGATCAGGCTGTCAAGAACCATCACGGTGCCCGCTTTTTCGTCATAGTCAAATATGTAGGGGTCTGACAGCCACCCAAGGTTCCCCGAGTCGAGCGGAAACTTGCAATCCAGAACCTTTGATCGCCCGATCCTGATCCCAGCCAACGACAGTGCCGCCGCCAAAGTTAAAGCCTAAAATACCCGCATAACGTTTGTTCCTGTTAGAATGAACAAACAAGACCTTGGGCTGCGCTGCCCGTCAAGTGCCGTTTTGCGCAAGCCAAGGCTTCAGAATTCACTGCCTGTCATGGCCGAATGGCTCAGCAATTCCATCATATACCCCGCGACCGAGCGGAAACAGACCAGCGTAAACCCATCGCCGTCCATCCAGAACGCCGCCGCGACCTGTGCCGCACGGCTGCGGCGCAATTCACCGGGTGCCAGCCGGTCAATATCGGCCGGAGCGATCTTTTTCAGCACCTGATCGGCCTTGGCCCCTTCGATGCGGAACACCGCGCGGGCGTCGGATACATCGGCGGCAAGGTGATGCTGGCCCGACAGGCTTTGCGCAAGGCTGGACAAGGCGGCAGACACCTGCGGATAGGGCAGGATCAGCAGGTATTCATCCGGGCTCATCCAGCCTGCTGCTTTGGCACCGTCAATCGTGATGCGGCGGGGTTCGGGCAGGGTCAGGCCCAAGGCAGCGAAGGCCCCGGCGAGGCTTGCCACGTCAGGCTTGGCGCGCAGGCTGATCATGCCAAGCGGGCCGATTTCGCGGACCTGTGCGAAGCCGTTGTACTGGGCATTGCCCCAGGGTGCGACGGGATCAGCCATTCTGGTTCGCTCCTTCCTTGTCATAAAACACCGGGTCGACGATTTTCGCCTTCACCGGGACACCGCCTATCCTGGTGAATTCCACCACCTCGCCCAAGCGCGACATGCCACCTTTGATCAACCCCATCGCGATACCCATCTTCAACGTCGGCGAATAATAGGTCGAGGTGACGCGGCCTTGGGTATTGCCCTGCCCGTTGGCATTGCTGCCCGGCGCGGTAATATAGGCACCATCCGGGATCACTGACCCATCCAAAGTCTGAAACCCCGCCAGTTTCCAGCGGTCGGGCGAGGCAAGGAAACTGCGTTCCTGCCCGCGTTTACCCAGATAATCGGCCTTCTTCTTCGATATAGCCCAGCCAAGATTAAGGTCCTGCGGGATAACGGTGCCATCGGTTTCATCGCCGATCATGATGAAGCCCTTCTCGGCCCGCATGATGTGCATGGCCTCGGTGCCGTAAGGCTGCACGCCCAAATCCGCACCGGCAGCCACCAGCTTCTCCCACAGATCCAGCCCATACGAGGCCCGAACCGCGAGTTCGTAGGACAACTCCCCCGAAAAGCTGATCCGGTAGGCGCGGACCGGCAGACCCGCAAGCGTGCCATCAGCAAAGGCCATGAACGGCAGGGTTTCGGCTGACACATCCATGCCGCCCAGCTTCTCCAGCAACGCACGGGATTTGGGGCCTGCGACGGCGATCTGGGCATATTGCTCGGTCATGTTGGCGACATAGACCTGCCAATCCCACCATTCGCATTGCAGCCAGTCTTCCATATGGCCGTGAATACGCTCTGCCCCGCCGGTGGTGGTGTGGCACAGCCACGAATCCTCGGTCAGCCGCACCACGACGCCGTCATCGGACAAAAAGCCGTTTTCGTTGCACATCAGTCCATAGCGGCATTTGCCTAGCCCAAGGTTCGACATGACATTGGTGTACAGCATATCAAGGAAGCGCCCGGCATCCGGCCCCTTGACGATCAGCTTGCCAAGGGTCGAGGCATCCAAGAGGCCGACGCCTTGCCTTGTGTTCAGGATTTCGCGTTCGACCGATTGCGCGTGGTTCTCACCGCCACGGGGGAAGCAATAGGGCCTGCGCCACAGGCCGACCGGTTCAAAGTAAGCGCCGTTCGCCTCATGCCATGCATGGATCGGGCTTCTGCGGAGGGGCTGGAAAATCTCGCCCCGCGCTTCGCCGGCCAGTGCGCCGAAAGTGACCGGAGTGTAAGGCGGGCGGAAGGTGGTGGTGCCGACGTTGGGGATTTCCGCGTTCAATGCACCGGCAAGAACCGCCAGACCGTTGATATTGCTAAGTTTACCCTGATCGGTCGCCATGCCCAAGGTTGTGTAGCGCTTGGTATGTTCGACGGACTCGTAGCCCTCACGGGCGGCAAGCTGCACGTCCGAGACCTTCACATCATTCTGATAATCCAGCCACATCTTGGACCGAAGTTTGTAGCTAGCCCCCTGCGGCATGATCCAGACCGGTTCAAGCGCCGCCTCATTCCAAGGTTCGGCAGTTGCCGCCGTGATGGGCGCAGCCCCTGCCGCCGCAGCGCCCGCAAGCGCCGCATCCGCCAAGGCATCAGCCGCCTTCAGGGCACCATTGGCGGCCCCTGCCGGATAGACCAGCGCGAGACCGTCATGGCTGATCGGCGGGCGGGACGCGTCGGGGCGGAACATGGCATGGGTGGTGTCCCATGTCAGTTTGCCGCCGCAATGGCTCCACAGATGCACCACGGGCGACCAGCCGCCCGACATGGCCACCACGTCGCAGGAAATTTCTTCCAACGCCGCACCCTCGCCCGCCTGCATGCAAAGTGACACGCCGGTGACGCGCTTGCCGCCCTTGACCCTGGCGATGGCCTTGCCGGTTTCCACGCGGATGCCCAAGGCGCGGGCCTTGGTGGGCAAGGCTCCGTTGGCTGTCGCACGGGCGTCAACGATGCAGGGCACGACAAGCCCCGCCTCTTTCAAGGCTATCGCCGTGCGGTAGGCGTCGTCGTTGTTGGTGACGACAACCGTGCGATCCCCCGGCGATACCGCCCAGTTGGTGACATAATCGCGCACCGCCGAGGCCAGCATCACACCGGGAATGTCATTGCCCGCAAACGACAACGGACGCTCCAGCGCGCCCGTGGCCGCCACGATCCGCGTGGCCCTGATCCGCCACAGGCGCTTTTTCGGGCGGCCATCGCCGGGGGTGTGGTCAGCAATACGGTCCTCGGCAAGGATATAGCCGTGGTCATAAACGCCAGCCACCATGCAGCGGGTGCGCAAGGTGACATTGGGCATCTGTTCAAGGGCTTCAACGGTGGTCTTCACCCAAACATCAGCCGTCAGCCCGTCAATCACATCACCATCAACCGGAGCACGCCCGCCCCAGAATGGCGTCTGTTCCAGCACCATGACGCGCGCGCCACCCGATGCAGCCGCCAGCGCCGCTTGCAGGCCAGCGATACCACCACCGGCCACCAGCACGTCGCAGAAGGCATAGGCCTGTTCGTAGCGGTCGCCGTCCATCTCGGTCGGGGCTTTGCCAAGACCTGCGGCTTTGCGGATGATCGGTTCAAAGACGTGCTTCCATGCGGCGCGGGGATGGATGAAGGTCTTGTAATAAAAGCCTCCCGGCAAGAAGCGGGCGAAGGCGTTGTTGATCACGCCGATGTCGAAATCAAGGCTGGGCCAGTGATTCTGGCTTTGCGCCTCCATCCCCTCGAACGTCTCGGTCGTGGTGGCGCGCTGGTTGGGTTCCATGAAGGCGCCCCGGCCAAGGTTGATCAGGGCGTTCGGTTCTTCCGCGCCAGACGCGACAGCCCCCCGCGCCCGGTGGTATTTGAAGCTGCGGCCCATCAGCATCTGGTCATTGGCCAGAAGTGAGGCGGCCAGCGTATCGCCCTTGTACCCACGCAGGCGTTTGCCGTTGAAGGTGAATTCGACAGCGGCAGAACGGTCAATCAACCGGCCACCCTTGGACAAACGGGTGCTCATGTCAAAACCCCTTCCAGTCAGGCCGTTTGGCCTTGATCTTGTCTTGCAGCGCAGCCGGAGGGGCGGCGGATTGCGCCGGATAGGTGCCAAACACTTCAAGCGTCGCGGTGTCGCGTGCCGCAAGGAACCATTTGCCGCAGCCGTAAGCATGGCGCCAGCGTTCGAAATGCACGCCCTTGGGGTTCTTGCGGGCGAACATATAGGCCTCGAACTCGGCATCGGTGGATCCGGGGCCGAAGCGCTTCAGATGCGCCTCATACCCCGGCGCCAGTTCGGTCTCGCAGGCGTGCACGCCGCAGTAGGGGCATTCAAGCGTCAGCATGGCAGGTCTCCACATAGAAAAACGGCGGGCGCAACAAGGCGCCCGCCGGAAAGGAAGGTCGAAACGAAGTGGCAACCGACGCAAAGACCTGCGCCGAGTTACGGCGCGGGCGCAGCCGGTGCGGGCGCAGCCGGTGCGGGTGTTGCGGGTGCGGGTGCGGGGGATGCGTTGTCGATGGTGATCGAGGTTTTGCTGGCACCGTCAGCCGCCCCTTTCGGTGCGGACATGCCGTCGCCAAAGACCAGCCACGCAATGACTGCCACCGCGACAACAACGCCGCCGAGGATGAAAGCCATTGTCGAGATGCTGCCGTTTTCGGTCTTGGTTTCGATCGTGCGGAATTCGTCAGCCATGATTCGTGCTCCTGAAAGGATGATGTGCCTTGCAGAACCGACGAAACCGGCTTTCGGTTCCCATCATAGGTGGCACGCCTGAAATCTGACGCAACGTCAGTCCCAAGATTGCCAGCGGCCAGCAGCGGGCCATGCCTTGCGTCGCAGCCCGCACCCTGCCGCCCGCCGCCCGCCGAAAAAATTTTCGTCGAAAATTTTTGGGTCAGCATGGCACCCGCCCGCATTTGAGCAGTTCCACCGGAATATCGCCGAACGCCCAGATCAGGGTGCCGATGAACAGCCAGCAGGCCTGCACCCGCAGCGCCAGATCGTGGGCGTGCTGGTGCACTTCCTTGGCCTGGCGGTAAGTAATCTTGCGCTGCTCTGCCATCGCATAAAAACTGCGGGCGATGCGCAACTGCTCCATCGCTTTGCGGTGCGCTATGGATTGGGCGCGGGCCATGACCGGATCGGGGTATTTCCGCAAAGGTTCCGGGTCGTGCAGCAGAATGTCGCGCCTGGTCTCGGCGCGGATCTGCCACCAGTCGTCGGTCGTGCGCGGATCGAAGAAATAGACGTAGGCCGCAACTCCGGCCACAATCGCCCCGGCACGCGGAAACCAAAGCCCGGTCAGGAAATAATCCATCACCCCGCCCAACGCCAGCATGGCGCTGAAGCCCACATTGTAGAACACCGCCGTCCGCCGTTCCAGAAAACGGCTGAGCGCGGTCCTGTGGCGCGTGTGGATCACGGACGCCTCCGGTTTGGACCTGGCAAGCAAGGGCCATCGGTCAACGCCCTGCCCCGGCCCAACAATTTTCGTTGAAAATTGTTGGGCGCTGACCGGGCTGCCCTTGATTGAGGCGGGGGGTCATCAATGCGCCACCCCGGCGGCCACGCTTTCATCAATGAACCGGCCTTCCTTGAAGCGCCACATGTCGAAAGCATCGGCCAGCGGCCCCGGTTCCCCCTTGGCCATCAGATCGGCCATCGCCCAGCCTGATCCGGGAATAGCCTTGAAGCCGCCCGTACCCCAGCCGCAGTTGATGAAGCAGTTGCCCAGCGGGGTTTTTGAGATGATGGGCGAACGGTCGCCGGTCATATCTACAATGCCACCCCATTGGCGTAGCATTTTAAGACGGCTGATGATCGGAAAGGTCTCGATCAGGGCGCGCAGGGTTTCCTCGATGTGGTGGAAAGACCCTCGTTGGGTGTAGTTGTTGAAGCCGTCGGTGCCGCCGCCGATAACCATCTCTCCCTTGTCGGATTGCGACATGTAGCCATGGACGGTGTTGGCCATCACGACCACGTCCATACAGGGCTTGATGGGTTCCGACACCAGCGCTTGTAGCGCCACGGCCTCTACCGGCAGGCGGAAGCCCGCCATGTCGGCGACTTGGCCCGAGTGGCCAGCGACGACGATCCCCAGTTTTTTGGTGCCGATGGGGCCTTTGGTCGTCTCTACCCCCGTCACCACGCCACCCGCCTGCGTCACACCTTTGACTTCGCAGTTCTGGATGATGTCCATGCCCATCGCCGAACAGGCCCGCGCATAGCCCCAGGCCACGGCGTCATGCCGCCCGGTGCCGCCCCTTGCCTGCCACAGCGCGCCCAGCACCGGATAACGCGGGCCGTCGATGTTCAGGATCGGGCACAGTTCCTTGACCTTCCGGGGCGAGATGAACTCGGTGGTAACCCCTTGCAGCATGTTGGCATGCGCCGTGCGCTGATAGCCGCGCACCTCGTGGTGGGTCTGGGCCAGCATCATGACGCCACGGGGCGAAAACATGGCGTTGTAGTTCAGGTCCTGGCTCAGCGTTTCATACAGTGAGCGGGCCTTTTCGTAGATTGCTGCGGACGGATCCTGCAAATAGTTCGACCGGATGATCGTGGTATTGCGCCCGGTGTTGCCGCCACCAAGCCAGCCCTTCTCGATGATGGCTATATTGGTGATGCCATAATTCTTGCCCAGATAGTAAGCCGTGGCCAGCCCATGGCCGCCTGCGCCCACGATGATAACATCGTAACTGGCTTTGGGTGCGGCAGAGGCCCAGGCCTTCTCCCATCCCATGTGGTTGGACAGCGCCTCACGCGCCAAGGCAAAGACGGAATAGCGTTTCATGTAAGGCCCCTTCGCAAGCTTGGCACGTGTGCTCTCAATGGCAGGCATGGGGCGTAACGCCACAGCCCCCAGCGGCACAATGGGGAAAATTGCGACAAAAGGCGGGGAAGTCCAGCGCAAGCGGCGTTTTGCCGGTTCACGATGTCGCGCCATGTCCTGCGTATGGGGCATTTGCGCTTTTGCTGGGCAGGCGAAGCGGCTAATCAGGCGCCAGCAAAGACGAGGGCTGCAATGGTCGGATTCTGGATTTCTGCGGGTGCCATGGTGGTGATGGTGGCAGTGGTGCTGCTACAGGCGCTGCGGCAGGCCAAGGCCGCAGGTCCGGCCGGGGTGGAAGACCTTGCCGTCTACCGTGACCAGTTGGCCGAGGTGGACCGTGACCTTGCGCGCGGTGTCCTCCCCGCCGACGAAGCCGGACGTCTGCGCATCGAAGTGCAGCGCCGCATGCTGGAGGCCGACCGCACCCCGGTGCAGGCCGCGACAAACCGCCCGGTCAGCCTGGCCTGGGGCGCCTCGCTGATCATGCTGGCGCTGGCGGGGGCGGGGGTTTTGTACCTTGTCCTTGGCGCGCCCGGCTATCCCGACCTGCCCATCGCCGGGCGTCTGGCCAATGCCGAGGCCGAATACATGAACCGCCCGCATCAGGACGACCTTGAGGCCAGGGCCGGCCCCTTCACGCCGCCAGCCGGTGTTGATCAGGGCGCGCTTGACCTGATCGGCAAGCTGCGCACCGCCGTCGCCTCGCACCCCGATGATCTGCAAGGCCAGACCCTTCTGGCCGAAAATGAGGCCAAGCTTGGCAACTATGCCGGGGCACGTCAGGCGCAAGCTCAGGTGATCCGCCTGAAAGGCGATGCCGCCACTGCGCAGGATTACAGCGCCCAAGGCGAGTTGATGATCTATGCCGCCGGGGGTCTGGTGACCCCGGAAGCCGAGGCAGCACTGGCCGATGCCGTGCGGCGCGACCCCAAGGACGGCTCGGCCCGGTTCTACCTTGGCCTGATGGCGGCACAGGTCGGTCGCCCGGACCGAACCTTTGCCCTGTGGAAACCACTGCTGGATGACGGTCCCGCAGATGCATCTTGGATCGCACCGATCCGCGCCCGCATTCAGGAAGTGGCCGATGCGGCGGGCATCGCCTATACCGCGCCGGTTGCGGATGCAGGCAAGGGGCCGGGTGCCGCAGATCTGGCCAATGCCGCGCAAATGACGCCCGAGGATCGCCAGAAGATGATCGCGGGCATGGTCGGCGGGCTGGAAACCCGTCTGCTGGCCGAAGGTGGTTCGATAGAAGACTGGACCAAGCTGATCAACGCCTTGGGCGTCCTGAAGGCGTCTGACCGCGCCAAGGCGGCCTTTGCCAAGGCGCAGACGGATTTCGCAGGTCATCCCGGTGAATTGTCGGCCCTGCAAGCCGCAGCCGTGCAGGCGGGGATAGCGCCATGATCCATCAGGATATTCTGGAATTTGCCACTGTCCTGCCGCCCAACCGCGCCATCTGCGGGCTTGACCTGGGCGACAAGACCATCGGTGTGGCCATATCAGACTTGCGGCGTCTGGTGGCCACCCCGGTCACCACAATCCGCCGCGTCAAGTTCACCGTGGATGCGGAAGCGTTGCTGACCCTGCTTGCGGCCCGCGAGGTCAAGGGGATCATCCTTGGCCTGCCGTTGAACATGGACGGCTCGACAGGCCCGCGCGTGCAAACCACACAAGCCTTCGCCCGCAACCTGATGAAGCTGACCGACCTGCCGATCACCTTCTGGGACGAACGTCTGTCCACCGTCGCCGCCACCCGCGCGCTGCTTGAGGCGGACACTTCACGAAAACGTCGTGCCGAGGTTATTGATCAGGTCGCTGCGGGCTATATCTTGCAAGGAGCGTTGGACCGGATGGTTGTTCTGTCCCGCCAGATCGCAACGCAAACCAACCCGGAGGACGATGCATGACGGATGAGATCTGGGCCCGCAACGAGGTGCAGTCGCCCTGCATCAAGTTGTGCGTGATCCATCCTGAAGAACGGCTGTGCGTCGGCTGCTACCGCTCCATCGACGAGATCGGGCGCTGGTCTGGGATGAGCGTGGCGCAACGTCAGGCCGTGCTGGACGACCTG
>JAYSQA010000047.1:0-1926 GCA_043721775.1 Rhodobacterales bacterium | reverse complement strand
ACCGTCTGAACGACGAGGGCAAGCCGGAAGGGTGGGAGTTGGGCACACTCAACGATCTTGCAGAGTTGAACCCGGAAAGCTGGACCGCTCGGAACGCCCCGGAAAAAGTCGCATATGTCGATCTTGCGAACACCAAATGGGGCAGCATCGACAATATCGAACCCTATGATTGGAAAGACGCTCCAAGCCGGGCGAAGCGCATCCTGAGGCCCGGCGATACTATTGTTGGCACAGTTCGGCCCGGTAATGGATCTTTCACCTACATTGGCGAGGACGGATTAACAGGCAGCACCGGATTTGCCGTCCTGCGCCCAAACACCCTGCGTGACCGCGCTTTTATCTGGTGTGCTGCGACGTCATCCGAGAACATCGACCGGCTGACGCATCTTGCAGACGGTGGGGCATATCCTGCCGTCCGCCCAGAAGCTGTCGCCTCAACCGAAATCGTCGTGCCTGACGTCGCGACACTGGACGCATTCTGTTACGCTGTGGCAGAGAACTTGTCGCTGATCGAAGCGAACAAGACCGAATCCCGCACCCTAGCCCAGACCCGCGACCTGCTATTGCCGCGTCTGATGTCCGGCGAGTTGCGCATCGCGCAAGCGCAGCGGACCCTGGAGGAGGTCGCGTAATGGCCGTTGCCTATCATCAGGGCGGCTTTCCGCCGCAGGGTCTGCACTGGCCCGACCTGCTGCCGCTGATCGGCCCGGCCAATGCCGCCGTCGCGCGCTATGAGGGCGTGCTGCACGGCATTCCCAACCCCAACGTCCTGCTATCGCCGCTGACAACGCAGGAAGCCGTGCTGTCCAGCCGGATCGAGGGCACCCAAGCCACCATCGGCGAGGTGCTGGAATTCGAAGCAGAGGGCGAGCCGGGCGATGAAAGCACCGCCAAAAAGGCCGACATCCACGAGGTGCTGAACTATCGCGCCGCCCTTGCCGAGGCCTCGCGCCTGCTGGAAGAATTGCCGCTGTCACAGCGCCTGATCCGGTTGACCCACGCGCGCCTGATGCAAGGTGTGCGCGGCCGCAACAAAGACCCGGGCGAATACCGCCGCATCCCGAACTGGATCGGTCCCGAAGGCTGCACGATTGAGCAGGCCCGCTTCATCCCCTGTTCCGCCGATGCGCTACCCAATGCGATGAGCGCGTGGGAAGCCTACATCCACGCCCCGGCCCCCGATGCGCTGATCCAACTTGCCGTGCTGCATGCCGAGTTTGAGGCGATCCATCCGTTTCTGGATGGCAACGGTCGGCTGGGGCGGCTGATCATCCCGCTGTTCCTGAAATCCAAGGGCCTGCTGTCGGCACCGAATTTCTATCTGTCGGAATATCTGGAAGCCCACCGCGACGAATACTACGACCGCCTTCTTGCGGTGTCGCGCGATGGCGACTGGACCGGCTGGTGCGGGTTTTTCCTGCGTGCGATCATCGAACAAGCAGGCACGAACCAGGCCAAAGCACAGGCGATCCACGCGCTTTACACCGCGCGCAAGGACTGGATGGTCGAGGCAACACGGTCGCAATACGGGGTGCGCGCTTTGGATTGGTTCTTCAGCCGCCCGATCTTTGTGGCGTCCGATTTCGTGACGCAGGCCGATATTCCCGAACCGACGGCCAAGCGCATCTTGCGTCTTGTGCGCGACAACGGGCTTTTGCGCGAGATCAGACCGTCCAGTGGCAGGCGGCCAGCCGTTTTGGCCTTCCCCGATCTCTTGAACATCTGCGAAGGGCGGGCTGCGTTTTGAGGATCACTTGTGCACATCAAACTTCGTTGTGGGTCGAAATGCGGGATAAACTGACCCACAAGAGATTTTGCGGTACAAAAGTGAGCGACAACGCCACAGTGCATTTCTGAATCGAGGTTTTCATGACCATGCCTTCCGAAGACGCAATGGCAAACCACGAACACCCCCTGTTGCCACCC
>JAYSQA010000046.1:0-2315 GCA_043721775.1 Rhodobacterales bacterium | reverse complement strand
TTCGATGTCATATTCCTCGGCAAAACCGTAACCGCCGTGGGTCTGCACGCAAGCCTCTGCGGCGGCCCACGACGCTTCAGCCGCCAGCATCTTGGCCATATTCGCCTCTGCCCCGCAGTCGCGGCCCGCCTCGAACAGGCCGGCCGCGTGTTTCACCATCAGTTCAGCCGCCCGCATCTGGGCATAGGCCTTGGCAATCGGGAACTGCACGCCCTGGTTCTGGCCGATCGGGCGGCCAAAGACGCGCCGTTCGTTGGCGTAAGCCGTGGCCTTGGCGGTGAACCACTTGGCATCGCCGATACATTCAGCCGCAATCAGGATGCGCTCGGCGTTCATGCCGGACAGGATATGGCGAAAGCCTTTTCCTTCTTCGCCGATCAGGTTTTCGGCGGGCACCACAACGCTGTCAAAGAACACCTCAGTCGTGGAATGGTTCATCATGGTGCGGATCGGGCGGATCGTCATGCCCGCGGCCAGCGCCTGCTTCATGTCAACGATGAAGACAGACAAGCCCTCGGTCCGCTTGGCGACCTTGTCCTTGGGCGTGGTTCGGGCCAACAGCAGCATCAGGTCGGAGTGTTCGGCCCGGCTGGTCCAGACCTTTTGCCCGTTGACCACATAATGATCGCCGCGCTTTTCGGCAAAGGTGGTGATCGAGCTGGTGTCGGTGCCGCTGCCCGGTTCGGTCACGCCAAATGCCTGCAGCCGCAGCGCACCGCTGGCGATCTGCGGCAGATAGCGGGTCTTTTGCGCGTCTGACCCATGCCGCAACAGGCTGCCCATGATGTACATCTGCGCGTGACACGCCGCACCATTGGCCCCGGCTTTCTGAATCTCCTCCAGCACCGCGGCCGCAGCACTCAGGGTCAGCCCAGCACCGCCATACGCCTCGGGGATCAGCACCGAAAGATAGCCCGCTTCGGTCAGCGCCGCCACAAATTCTGAGGGATAGGCGGCCTCTCGGTCAAGTTTACGCCAATAGGTGCCGGGGAACTGCGCACACAGTCGCGCCACCGCCAGGCGGATTTCGCGGATTTCGTCGCTTTCGTCAGAGGTTTCGTGGCGCATCATCGTGCCTTTGTTGCTTGTCCTTCAGAAGACGCAGAAGGCCAAGCGGGGCAGAAGCCACCATTTTCGAATTTCAGTTATGCCGGTTCGGCATAACTGCTTGCAGGCGAGCGCGGGTGCATTTGGTCCCGGACGGATGCTAGAGCGTGTCAGGCAAAAGTGGATACCGATTTTGTCGCCCGACACGCGTAAAATCAAAAGGTTAGAGATTGTCTGGCGATTCTGTCAGCGCCAGACAAGCTCTAGGCTTGAAGGGCAGGCCATGGATAAGGGGACAACGATGACACTGTCAATTGATCTTTACTGGTCGTTTCGCAGCCCCTGCTCTTATATCCTGCTGCCAAGGATCATCGGCTTGCAGCGTGACTTCGACGTTTCCGTCGATCTGCTCGTCGTTCATCCCGCCGCAATCCGCAATCCGGCTTATTTCGCCCGGATGGACCCGCTGGCGCGCCCCTACTTCATGGCCGACAGTGCGCGGGCGGCTGCGTTTCTGGACATGGCCTTTCGCAGGCCGATCCCCGATCCAATCAGCCAGGACCCCGTCACTTTGGCCATCGCCCGCGATCAGCCCCTTGCCACACGCCTTGGCCGCCTGGGCATCGCCGCGACCGAACGTGGCCTCGGGTTGACCTTTGTGGACCAGGTTTCGCGCCTGTTGTGGGATGGAACCATGACAGGTTGGGACAGCGCCGATCATCTGGCGAACGCCACGTCGCGGGCCGGGCTTGATCTGGCGGAGCTGGAGGCTTCGGTTGCTGCCGATCCGGCACATTACGATGCCCGGCTGGCACAAAACGACGCCCTGTTGCGCGCGGCGGGCCACTGGGGCGTGCCCACCATGATCTTTGACGGCGAAGTGTTCTTTGGGCAGGATCGGTTTGATGTATTGCTGTGGTGCCTTCACCAAGCGGGGCTTGCACGACGGCCAGATTGCCCAATGTGAGTGCAGTCAACGGCTTGCGCCCGACATGCAGGCGTCAGTCACCGCCTGCCGTGCTTTTGCCGTGCCGCCGCAGCGCCGCACGGATCTGACGCGCGCGCGCGACGACCGGAGCATCCACCATTTGCCCCTCCAGCGCGAAAACGGCGCCGTCTGCTTGCAGCCCCGCCAACACTTCATCTGCCCATTTCAGTTCCGCCTCTGTCGGGGCCAACGTGGCGCGAATGACGGGAAGTTGCGTCGGATGGATAGCGGCCACCGCCCGCATCCCAAGATCACGGCCTCGGCCAATCTGGCGGGCGTA
>JAYSQA010000045.1:0-5203 GCA_043721775.1 Rhodobacterales bacterium | reverse complement strand
AGCTTCGGTGAAGGTGGTGCGTTCGTTGGCCAGCCGGAACAGGTTCTGGTTGGGAATGACGATCAGAGTATCGACGACCTTCTGCAGCGCCTCGATGCCTTCTTCGGCTTGCCGCATCCGCTTGTTGCCTTCGAACTGGAACGGCTTCGTGACCACACCCACCGTCAACACACCCAATTCGCGGGCGGCTTGTGCTATGATCGGCGCAGCGCCCGTTCCGGTGCCGCCACCCATCCCGGCGGTGATGAAGCACATATGGGCCCCTGCAAGATGATCCACGATCTGCTCAATCGATTCCTCGGCTGCCGCAGCCCCGACAGAGGGGCGCGCCCCGGCACCAAGACCCTCGGTGACCTTCAGGCCAATTTGGATCTTGTTGCCCGCCCGGCTTTGTTGCAGCGCTTGCGCATCGGTATTCGCCACGACGAACTCGACACCCTCAAGGTTCTTGTCGATCATGTTATTGACCGCATTGCCCCCGGCACCGCCGACCCCGAACACCGTGATGCGCGGCTTCAGTTCTTCGCGGTCAGCATTGACCATCAGATTCAATGTCATTTTACGACCCGCCGTTTCTTGTTGTGAAGCAGCGGCCCCGCGCTGCCTTATCTCGTTCCGTCCCACGCCCGGCCCCTGCCCTGTAGCCCCAAGCATAGGGGCAGAACCCGACTTGTTTTCGATTCTACCCACAGTGCACCTCAAGGTCACGTAAAAACATCAGCATGCCCACAAAATATGGGGATTTGTGCCAGTTTGGCCCCGTCATATCGGCCGAACCGCAGGATATTGCGGTTTACCAGTTGTCCTTGAACCATTTGAGGGCCCTTTTAAGCGACCGCGCCGGATAACGCTCGGACGGAATGTCGAAATCCCACCACTCGTCTTGCGGATGCGCCGCAAACAGGCACAAACCCACGGTGGAGGCAAAGGTTGGCCCGGTGGCCGCCTGCGGCAGGCCCTGCACGCGCAAGGGCCGCCCCATGCGGACACGCTGGCCAAGGATGCGGCTGGCCAACCCGTCAAGTCCGGGGATCTGGCTGGCCCCGCCGGTCAGCACGATCTGCTGGCTCGGCAGGCTTTCAAAGCCTGCGATCAGCAGCCGTTCAGCCACCTGCTCCAGAATCTCTTCGACCCGAGGCCGGATGATGCCGATCAGTTCGGTGCGGCTGACCTGGCGACGGTCCTTGTCCCAATCGCCCGAGTCTCCGCCAATCTCGATCATCTCGCGGTCATCCATACCGGTGGCGTGGACGCCGCCGTGCTTGGTCTTGATGCGTTCGGCCACCGCTGTCGGCACGTGCAGACATTGCGCAATGTCAGACGTCACATGGTCGCCGCCCAAGCGCACGGAATCCGAGAAGATCATGTGCTTTTTCATAAAGATCGAAATGCCGGTCGATCCGCCGCCCATGTCGATGCAGGCCGCCCCCAGTTCCCGCTCATCTTCCACCAGCGAGGCGATGCCAGAGGCATAGGCTGACGACGCAATCCCCGCCAGTTCCAGATCGCAGCGCTTGATGCAGTACAGAAGGTTCTGCACAACCGCCGCATCCACTGTGAGAAGGTGCATGTCGCAGGCCAGCCGGTTGCCGATCTGCTCTCGCGGGTCACCCAAACCGGTACGGTGGTCCAGCGCGAAATTGACGGGATGCGCGTGGATCACCTCGCGCCCCTCGCCGATGTCAGGAACATCGCAGGCGGCCAGAACGCGGGCCACGTCATTTTCCTTCACGACGGTGTCGTTCAGTTCGATCTCTCCGGCCAACCCATAGCTGCGGGGTTCGCCGCCCGAGAAGCAGGCGATGACATGGTCAACCCGCACATTGGCCATCTTCTGTGCGGCCTGAACAGCGGTACGGATGGCGCGTTCGGTTTCATTCATGGCGCTGATTTCGCCAAACCGCACACCGCGCGATTTGGTGGTGGCAGCCCCGATCACCCTGAAATCCGACTGGCCAGCCATGGACCCTACACCATCGGGTTCTGCACCCTCTTCCAGCCCATCAAACCGCAGGATCAGGCAGGCGATTTTAGAGGTGCCCACGTCCAGAATGGCAATCACCCCGCGCTGAAGGGCGGCTTTGCGCATGTTCCGCATGGCACGTTGCGATTGGTAAAGATCGGTCATGTCTATGGCTCCGTGGGAACAATAAGGCCCTGTGACAGGCGCAAGGCATCCAATGCGGTCTGGGCAAGGCGAAGAACGGGGCGCTGCGGGTTGCGCAGATCAACCGCAACAAGATCGCGGGCGAGGATTTTTTCCGCCTTATCAAGAGCCAGCAGGCCTTCGACGGCGGCAACCGGGCCCTCGGCGGGCAAAAGGATTGTCTGGTCGCGGTCAAGGATCAGGTTCCAGCGGCGGTCGCTGATACGGATCAGGCCACGGATACGGCCTGAAAGCGGGCTAGCCGCCTGCAAGATGCCAGTGGCTTCCTTGACCGCCGCATCAGCACCATCACCGGCGACCAGCGGCAGATCAGCCCGGTCAGCCCGTGTGGCAAGACCGGCAATCCGATGGCCATCGGCATCCAGCAGCATCAGGCCCTGCCCGGTGCGCCAGACCCAGGCCGGCTGCCGCTCGGTAATCCCCACTTGCAGGACATTGCCCGCGCCAAGCCGCACCACCGCACGCGCCACCGCATCCAGCTTTTCCGCCTGCACCCGGACCGCATCCAGATCCAGCGCCAACGAGGATTGCGGCAAGCGCAGGTCAAGCTTTTGGCGCACCGCATCGGCCAGTTCCGGCGAGGCGCCGTCAATCGACAACAGGTTCACCATGAACATCGGCCGTTCGGTCACCTTGTCTTTCGCCGCCGCCATGACCCCGGCAAAGCTGTCGCGCCGCACCGGATCAGACAGGTAAATCCCCAAGGCCAGCGTCAGAAAGAACGCAGGCATCCCCACCCGCATCGTCACCCGGAACAAGGGCGTCAGCCACAGCCGGTGCATCCGGTAGGCCCAGCGGGACGGTGCCGGATCGCGGCGCAAGGGAATGGCGCGGCCTAGCGATTGCATGACGCATCCTCCACGATCCAGACGCAAAGCTCGGGGAAGGAGATGCCGCAATAGGCGGCTTGTTCGGGGGCAAGTGAGGTCGGGGTCATGCCGGGCTGAGTGTTGGTCTCCAGCAGGATCAGGCCATCAAGCCCCCGCGTCTCGTCCCAGCGAAAATCAGTGCGGCTTAGGCCCCGGCAGCCCAAGGCGCGATGGGCGCGCAAGGCATAGTCAAGGCAAGCCACTGAAATCTTTTCCGGAATATCAGCCGGAACCGTATGGCGGCTGCCGCCGGTCTTGTACTTGGCGTCATAGTCATACCAGCCATCGGTGATGATATCCGTCACTGTCAGCGCCCGGTCGCCCAGAACCGCCACCGTCAACTCCCGCCCCGGGGCATAGGTTTCCACCATCACCGTTTCCGGCATCGTCCCGGCCAGACGGGGCGCATTGGCCCCTTCGCGCACGATATAAACCCCGACCGAAGAGCCTTCGTTGTTGGGCTTCACAACATAGGGCGGCGGCAGAACATGGCCCGCTGCAACCTCATCCCGCGTCGCAAGCTTCGATTGCATGACCGGCAGACCCGCCGCCACAAAGGCCGCCTTGGCCGCCGATTTGTCCATAGCCAGCGCCGAGGCCAGAACGCCGGAGTGCGTATAGGGCAGGCCCAGCCATTCCAGCAGGCCCTGAACACGGCCATCTTCGCCCCAGCGGCCATGCAAGGCATTGAACACAATCGCAGGTTTTATATCGGTCAAACGTGCCGCCACATCGCGGCCAGCATCCAGCTCGACCACGTCATAACCTGCCACCCGCAAGGCTTTGGCACATTCATGCCCCGACGACAGCGAAACCTCCCGCTCTGCGGAAAGCCCACCCATCAGTACCGCCACGCGGGAGCCTGCTGTTGCAGACTTGCCCACCATTCACTGCCTCACCCGGACTTGCGCCGGTTTTTATTGTTATTCTGCCGCCGGTTCGCCGACGCGCATGATTTCCCACTGTAGCGTGATACCACAGTTTTCGAAAACCCTTTTTCGCACCTGTTCACCAAGATTTTCCAGATCAGCGGCAGATGCGCCACCGACGTTGATCAGAAAGTTCGAATGCATCGGCGACAACTGTGCCCCGCCAAGCGCAGCCCCCCGCATCCCTGCGTCATCAATCACCTTCCAGGCCTTCAATTCATGGCTGTCATCGGCCTTGCCGGTCGAGGAATGCCCCACCGGATTGCGAAACGTACTGCCTGCTGAGCGGTCTTTGCTGGGTTGTGACGCATCGCGTTTGGCGATCTGTTCCAACATCTTGGACTCAAGCACTGCCGGATCGCCATATGTTGCGCGAAAAACTGCTTGGGTGATCACGCAGCCCTCGGGCAAAGTCGATTGCCGATAGGCCAAATGCAGGGCCTCTGCCGGGATCGTCACGACCTGCCCCGCGCGCGTCACCGCCCGGATTTCCACCAGATGGTCCTTGACATAGGCTCCATAACACCCCGCATTCATCCGGACAGCGCCCCCGATGGTGCCCGGAATGGTGCGCAGAAACGTCAGGTCCAGCCCAGCCTCCGCCGCCCGCCGCGCCACGTGCGCATCCAGCGCCGCAGCCCCGGCAGTCACGTTATCCCCCTGAATTTCAATAGAATTGAAATTCCGCCCAAGCCTGATGACCACTGCCCGCAAGCCCCCATCCCGCACAATCAGGTTCGACCCCACCCCCATCGGAAAAACCGCAGTCGAGGCGTCCAGATTGCCCAAAAATTCCGCAAGATCCGCCTGATCCAAGGGTTGAAACAACCAATCCGCCGGCCCGCCAACGCGAAGCCATGTCAGGTCAGCCAGAATCCGGCTCGGGGTCAGTGTGCCACGGGGGATGGGAAGCATGCTCATACCGCCTTGCTAGCCGCCCCCGGTGACCCGCGCAAGAGTCCGCGCCGCAGGTTAAGGATTGGCGGGAAGAGGTGACAGCGACGGTCTTTCTTGCGTCTTTCTTCTGTCTTCCTTCCGTCTATCCGCGCGCGAGACAAGGAGAGTGTTAAGGTTTGGCCTGAGGTGCGCCTAGATTTGTAAACGCCCGGAACGTGTCAACGACTTTGCGGCAGATGGTTTTTGGGTTTGGGCTTGGGCTGGCTCGGTTTTCCTGGGCGGGGTGATCCAGACCGCGGTCGGGATTTGGGGTGGTTTGGGGTGCTGGCGGACGAAGCGCT
>JAYSQA010000044.1:0-3758 GCA_043721775.1 Rhodobacterales bacterium | reverse complement strand
CGCAACCGTTCCAGCGTCACAATCCTGGGGCGCTTCAGCCCCAGACGGCAGCCCGTGCGATACGCTCGGCATCTTGGCACGAGATGCCAAGGTCACGCTCTTCGGCTGGCGACAGTCGGGCGATTTCATTGCGGGTGAAGCGGTACATCGCATGTTGCTGGGCATAGGTGCGATAGGCGGCATAAAGGTTTTTCATGGTGTTCTCCTGATAAGGGGAAGGGGCGGCTCAATCTGATTGGTCAGCCCCAGACAGCATGCCTTGCGATCTGGTCGGCATTCTCGGGGAAGATGCCAAGGTCCAGCGCCACGGAACGCGGCAGCCGTGCGATCTCGTCCCGGGTCCGGCGGTAGGCCAATTGACGGGCCAGCCCGGCGCGGTACTTGGTGTACAAAGATTTCATGGGTCTTGCTCCTGTTCGTAGGGGTGCTGCCAGATCTTGGAAAATCCGGCCTTGCACCTGACAAATATGGGCTGCCTGATTGCGCAAACAATGGCCAATGCTGCGATGCAGCATTGCGCTGAATGCATGAGTTCTGCAAAAATGGCGGAACTATACCGTTTTCGGTGAAGGTGTGGTTATTGCCGCCGCGTTGTGATGCAGGATGAGAAGGCGCTGGCAAAGGCCTGATCAGCATGTGAAAAACGAAAAAGGGGCCCGAAGGCCCCTTGGTGGTCAGTCTTTAGTCAGTCAGGCAAAGGGCCGTTCTGGCGCTGATCCTGTCAGCCCCAGACGGCCTGACGGGCAAGACGGTCGGCGTCGCCCGGGAAGATGCCAAGGTCAAGCGCTTCGGCCTGGGACATATGCGCGATCTCGTCGCGGGTCCGGCGGTAGAGGGCATGTTGCTTGGCGTAAGTTTTGTAAGCGGCAAGAAGGTTTTTCATCGTAGTTCTCCAGTTCAGGTCGGGAACATCCCCGACCGGCGGGGCCATCAGCCCCAGACGGCCTCACGTGCGATCTGGTCGGCATCTTCGGGGAACATGCCAAGGTCCATCGCAACCCGACGGGGCAGGGCCGCAATCTCGTCACGGGTCCGCCGGTAAGCTGCACGCTTGGCAAGCTCGGCACGGTACTGGGCAAAGAGGGTTTTCATCGGAGTCTGTCCTTTTGGGTCTTTGCGGTGGTTGGCCCGACTGGCTTTCCCCTTCCGCATGACTGCAATATGGACCTTCCCACGCACCAGACAACCGACAATGCCGCGATTCAGCTTTGCGATGGGTGCATAGGTAATGCAAAAATAACCTATCTCAGCAGCGCTGATCAAACCTTGGCGCATGAAAAAGGGCACCCGAAGGTGCCCTTTCCGCAACCCTGTGACGGGTTTCAGATCAGCTTGCCCATCGCAACGGCAGTATCCGCCATCCGGTTGGAAAAGCCCCACTCGTTGTCATACCACGACAGGATTCGCACCATCGTGCCATCCAGCACCTTGGTCTGGTCCATATGGAACACCGACGAATGCGGGTCATGGTTGAAATCGTGCGAAACGTTCGGCTGATCGGTGAAGCCCAGAATGCCCACCAGCGCGCCAGAGGACGCCGCCGCCCGGATCGCCGCGTTAACCTCGGCCACCGTGGTCGGGCGGCTGGCTTCAAACACCAGGTCAACCACCGAAACGTTCGGCGTCGGCACCCGGATCGCCACACCGTCCAGTTTGCCCTTCAGTTCCGGCAGCACCAGACCAACCGCCTTGGCAGCCCCGGTCGAGGTCGGGATCATGCTCAGCGCCGCGGCACGGGCGCGGTACAGGTCCTTGTGCATGGTATCCAGCGCCGGCTGGTCGCCGGTATAGCTGTGGATCGTGGTCATGAAGCCCTTGGTGATGCCGATGGCGTCATTCAGCACCTTGGCCACCGGGGCCAGGCAGTTGGTGGTGCAGGATGCGTTGGAAACCACCAGATCGGCCGCCGTCAGCGTGTCATGGTTGACACCGTACACGATGGTCTTGTCGGCACCATCACCGGGTGCCGAGATCAGCACCCGTTTGGCGCCGGTCGACAGATGCGCCTGAACCTTGTCCTTCGTGGTGAAGATGCCGGTGCATTCCATGATGACATCGACATCGCCCCACGGCAATTCTGCCGGGTTCTTGATGGCAGTGACCTTCATCGGGCCACGGCCCACGTCGATTGTGTCGGCGGTGGTGGTGACAACATGCGGAAAGCGCCCGTGCACGCTGTCAAAGCGCAACAGGTGGGCGTTGGTTTCCACCGGCCCCAGATCGTTGATGGCAACGACCTCGATATCGGTCCGGCCGGATTCGATGATTGCGCGCAGCACATTGCGCCCGATGCGGCCGAAACCGTTGATGGCGACTTTGACAGTCATGACGAACTCCTACGGGGAAAGGATGACGATGCGTGTGGGCCTGGCGCTAAATTCGCCAGAAACGGCGCGGATTCAACCGCTGATTTGCGGCCTAGTGCCAGAATTGCAGGTATTCTTGTAACCTTATGATTTCATGGATCAGAAAAATTGACGCCCGCCCGCCATTAAGCGACACATCGCCGACAAGGACCACGGCGATCAGCCCCGCCACCATCAGATAACCGCGTTCCTGCACGTCGCATCTCCTGTGCATCTCCTGTTTTCCGGGCAACGCCTACGACATTGCGCCTTCAAGTCAAGCGCGGTGCTTTGCAAAGCGGCTTTGCTTGCCTAGATAGGGCGGGAACACCGAAAGGCAGGATGGATGAGCGGGCTTCTGGCATTGTTGGATGATGTGGCGGCGATTGCCAAGGTGGCGGCGGCCTCGATTGATGATATCGTGGGGGCTGCGGCCAAGGCCGGGGCCAAGGCTGCGGGCGTGGTGATTGATGACACCGCTGTGACGCCCACCTATGCCACCGGCTTTGCGGCCGAGCGTGAACTGCCGATCATCGGGCGCATCGCGTTGGGCTCGTTGAAGAACAAGCTTGTCATCCTTTTGCCGGCGGCCCTGCTCTTGGCCAATTTCCTGCCCGGTGCGATCATTCCCCTGCTGACGATTGGCGGGGCTTACCTGTGCTTTGAAGGCGCAGAGAAGGTGTTTCACGCACTCGCCCCCCACGCCGATGCCCTGGTTGACGAAGATTTTGACGTGGCCGATCCCGCCCATCTTGAAGAGGTGAAGATTGCCGGTGCCATCAAGACCGATTTCATCCTGTCGGCAGAGATCATGACGATTGCCCTTGGTGCCATCCCCGAAAGCACCTTCTGGGTCGAGGCCGTTACCCTTGCCATCGTCGGCATAGGCATTACCGTGCTGGTGTATGGTTCGGTGGCGCTGATCGTGAAGATGGATGACATCGGCCTGTTTCTGGCGCGCCGCGCAAGATTGTCCGCCACCCGCGCCCTTGGCCGGGGCCTTGTGGCTGGAATGCCACACTTGCTCAGCTTCCTGTCCACCCTCGGCACCGCCGCGATGCTGTGGGTGGGCGGCCAGATGGTGGTACACGGGGCCGAGGTCGCAGGCCTAGCCGCCCCCGCCCATGCCTTCGCACACTGGGCCGACGTGGCCGCCCAAATCGCCCCCGTGGCAAAGAGTTTCGTCGCCTGGGCCGTTCAGGCCGCTCTTGATGGCATCGTCGGCCTGACCCTCGGCCTCGCCCTGATCCCCTTGGCCACCCGCATCATCGGCCCACTGATCGAACGCCTCACCGGAAAGCAGAACGCCGGACACTAAGCCCGGCATCCCTTTCATTCTGGCACAAATATCCACTGGGGTTTCTCAAGGGGAGGCGTGCCTCCCCTTGAGGCGGGGGTGCGGGGGCGGCAGCC
>JAYSQA010000043.1:0-8753 GCA_043721775.1 Rhodobacterales bacterium | reverse complement strand
CGGTCAGCCAAAACAGATCACTCATGCGACACCTCCCCGATGCCGCCAGTGAAACACCGAAACGGATCGGAAACAACCGGATTAATGAGGTCTGAGCCTAAGCAGGCACGATTTATTTCTTCAGGTTCAGCTTCCCCATGAGAGCGGACGAAGTCGAAAGGTGAGTTTGTGTTCAAGAAAATCGAGGTCAGACGTCCGTATTCTTGAACGGCGAGCTTGCCTTACACTTGAAGGGCGAGCTTGCTTTGGGCTTTGCGGCTTGTGAATCCGCACTCGAGGGATGCGGTCTAGCCACCATGGCTGAACTTCTCCACCTCTTCTTGCAGGATCGGCGCAGCCAAGGTCATGGAATGGATGCCCATGATCGTAGTCAATTGGATCACTTCCAGGATTTCAGCCTTCGTGGCCCCGGCGCGCAGTGCATTCTGGATGTGGCGCCGCACGCCCGGCCCGTGCAGATGAGTTGTCGCGGCGTTGATGGCGATGAAGATCATCTCTTTGTACTTCTGCTCCAACGGGCCATTACGTTGTGGAACGGCGCGAAAGCCAAGGAAGGCCTCCAGATAATCCGGGTCCAATTCCTTCAGCAAGTCCCACCCAGGATTCCAGTCGCCAGTGGCACGCTGGGCTTCCATGTTGGGATAGGATTTTTCTTCGGTCATCGGATTACCCTCCACGGTGTTTGAAACTGTCGCGACGGAACGAGTAAAGCGCCGCGGGGTCAACCGCCACGTCGATGACCGCCGGTTTACCACAGGCCAGTGCCGCCTCGACTGCCTCTGCCAAGCCTGCCAGAGTGTCAGCCCGGAACCCGGCCGCGCCGTAAAGTTCGGCCAGCTTGTCAAAGGGCGGGCTGCTTACGTCGGCTCCGATATAGCGGCCATTGAAAAAGTCGCGCTGATAGGCCTTTTCGGCCCCCCAGCACTTGTTGTTCATCACGATGGTCACCGTGTTGATGCCGTGATCAACAGCGGTGCTGAGTTCGGAAACCGTCATGCCAAAGCCGCCATCACCCATCAGGCTGACCACAGGGCGCTCTGGCATCGCCAGCTTGACACCCAGACCGCACGCAAAGGAAAAGCCGACAAGCCCGAAATCAAGCGGCGTGAACAGGCTTTTCGCCTGCCAGTAATTCATGGCATCGGTCGCTTGCAGACACAGCGTACCGGCATCCATCGTGATGGCCCCATCATGGGGCAGCACGCCCCGCAAGGTCTTGAACAGGCCCGAGGGTTGGATCAGCGCACTTTGCACCACTGCTTCGGCATCGCGTTTGGCAAGAAAGGCGCGGCGTTCGCCTTTGAAAGTTTCGGTCCATTGGTCGGCCAATTTGCGGTTTTGCAAGGTCTTCAAAGCTTGGGTCAGTTGAAGTGCCACTGTCGGCGCATCGGCCCAGATGCCGATCTCGACCGGGAAATGGCGACCAATTGCCGTGGGTTCCAGCTCTACATGGATGATCTTCGCATCCCGGTTGATGTTGTCATAAGTGTAGAAGGTGGCGTTGAAGCCGATGCGGGTGCCAAGAGCGAGGATCACATCCGCCTCGCGCACCAACCGCGAGGCTACGACATTGCCACGCGGCCCCATCTGCCCGGCATTGAGCGGATGGCCAAAGGGGATCGCATCGCCATGACCGGGCGACGTCACAATGGGACAGTTCAGCGCCTCGGCCAGACCTAAAGCCTGGGCGTGACCCTCGGTGTTCTTGATGCCGCCACCTGCGATGATCACTGGACGGGTTGCCCCGGCCAACAGCGCCGCCGCCTGATCAATGACAGACTGCGCACCGGCAGGGACCGTTTGCGAGCGATAAGAGTTCGGCGATTGGAAGGCAGGAAAATCTGCCTGGGCCGACAGAACATCGCGCGGCAGATTCAATTGCACCGGACCCCGGCGCGGCGTCAGCGCTACGCGGAACGCTTCGCGGAACATCTCGGGGATGCGGTCTGCGCCGGTGGCGGTCCAGGTTTTTTTCGTCACAGGCTTGAACAGCGCCTGCTGATCCACCTCTTGAAACGCATCACGGTACAGGTGCGCCGAAGAAATCGCACCGGCAATGGATACGACGGGCGAAAACGCTGCCGCCGCCTGCGCCAGACCAGTGACCAGATTGGTCGCCCCCGGCCCGTTTTGCCCGGCAAGGATCACCCCGGCACGACCGCTTGCCCGCGCATAGCCATCGGCCATATGGGTGCCCGTGCGCTCGTCATGGACGCCAATGAAGGCGATGTCCTTTGCATCATAAAGCGCGTCGAACATCTCCATCGTGGCCGAGCCGATCAGGCCGAACACATGGCGGACCGCTTCAGTCTGCAACGCTTCTACCGCTGCCTGTCCGCCGGTCATCATCTTCATGGTTTGGCTCCTGTCAAATAAGGCTGCGCCACGCTGCGCGCCAGAAAGCGCAGAATCGGCTGGGTGAATAGCTCGGGCCGTTCGATCAATCCCAGATGCTGCAAACCCGGCACGATCAGCGTTTCGGCACCCGCGATTTCCGAGGCGATGGCCTTTGACATGGCCGGCGTGCTGCCGCTGTCATTTTCGCAGGTCATCACGAGGGCGGGCGCGGTGATGGCAGGCTGAGGCCGGATCAATTCGATCACCCCGCTTGCAAGGACCTGCCGGAAAGCGGCATAGGTGGCAGCGTCGTTGGCCAGAACCCAGGCGCGGATCTGGGCGACCTTGTCCGGCGCTGTCTTCAGGAACTGCGGCGTGAACCACCGCTCCAGCGTGCTGTCGATTGTGGCCGCTGGTCCGCCTTCGGCCGTCTGGGCAGCCCGCTCTTCGACCAGTCGTTGAGCTTCGGGGCTGCGCTCATGCGGAGAGTTCAGGATCACCAGTGACGCCACGCGCAAGGGGTGGTCGATCGCCAACCGCCGGTTGATCATGCCGCCCAGCGAAAAGCCTGCGATGGTGGCGCGGTCGATGGCCAAGTTGTCCATCAGCCCCACAAGCTGTTCGGACAGCAAGGTCAGGCTGGGCTTTTCCTGCGGAGGTGGACTTTCACCATGGCCCGTCAAATCATAGGTCAGCACCCGGAAGTCTTGGGCCAGAACCGGCACAAGGGCGTCCCACGTCCCGCGCGTCAGGCCCAAGCCATGGACCAGCACCAGAACTGGCGCACCTGGCGGACCGTTCAGATCAAATGCCGATCCGGTCTTGCTGTAGCGCACGTCCTAAACCCCCGCCGGATTGCCGACATCGCGGCCCATCTCGCGCAGGTCCTCATAGCGGTCGCCGATCCGGTGCAAGGGATGGCCGCCGATCGAGGCACCAAGGGCCACGATAATCTCATCATCCGCCGGAGCATCAGGCACGGTCAGGTGGATGGTCTGGTAATGCGACCGCCGCCCACCATCATCCTTGTCCATCAGAGGGATCATCAGCGAGCAGCCCGCAGCACCTCTTGTGTTGGTGAAGACCAGATAGGTCTTGGCCTGAACCGCATCGCGGAACTGGTTGCCGAACCACAGCGAATGGGTCAGCGCCTGCGCGTGTTCAATCTCTCCACCCATGCCGACGACAGAAGCCTTGCCGTAGCCCTCCAGCTTGTCACCGGTGACTTCAAGGATCATGCCGGTCAAAAGCTTGCCGATTTCGGGGCAGACATCCCGCACTTCCGGACGCAGATTTTCCACCCAACCGCGCCCGAACCACGGGTTGCGGATAATCGCAAGGGCGGCCACCAGTTTGGTCGGCGTGGGCACTGCCTTGCCGCCTTCGATGCGGGTGGTCTGAATCTGCAACAGGGTGCGGCGAATTTCGGCGGGCATGGGGATCTTTCAGGCAAAAGCGGGAATGACATCGCGGCAGAACAGCTCCATCGAGCGTTTCTGTTCAGCATGTCCAAGGCCAAGGTTGGCGTAGTAGATGAACTCGTCAACGCCCAAAGCCTCATAGAGTTTCAGCTTGGCGATCACCTGATCGGGCGTCCCGAACATCAGGTTCCGGCTGAGCATCTCGGGGTTGTATTCGGCGCGATTGGCCAGCTGATCCAGCGGGACCGACTTGGGAAAGCCGTTTTCCACATCGCCCATGTTCTTGAAAAGGTTCTCGAACTGCGAAAGGACGCGTTGAGCAGCACGGACCGGCACCATCCAGTCTTCGGCCCGGTCATAAAGTGCAGTCTGGCGCATCATCGCCATGGTGGGGCGGCGTTTTCCGGGGTTAGCCGCCATCGCCTCGGTCATGCGGGACATGTACAATTCGGCCTCGCTCATCTCGCGCGTCAGAGGCCAGGACATGATGTTACAGCCGTTTTTCACCGCAAAATCATAGGTGACCGGCGCCCGGGCGGCGATCCAGACCGGCACCTCGGCCTGAAGCGGCTTGGGGCAAGAGGTGGACGCCGGGAAGGACCAGAACTCTCCCTTATGTTCATAATCGCCCTTCCACAGAGCGCGCACCACGGGAAGCATCTCTTGCATATAGCGCCAGGCATCGGATTGTTTCAGGCCCGGATGCATCCGGTCGAACTCGCGCTGATAGGCACCAGAGCCGATGCCGAACTCCAGCCGCCCGCCCGAGATCAGATCGATAAATGCCGCCTCACCCGCCACCTTGATCGGGTGCCAATAGGCCGCCGCGACACAGGCCGTGCCCAGCCGGATGCGATCCGTGTTGTTGGCCCACCAGGCCAGCAAGGAAAACGGGTTAGGTGCAATGGTCATTTCCAGCGCATGGTGTTCGGCCGCCCAGACAATGTGAAAGCCGCCCCGATCGGCCATCTGCACCATCTCAAGCGTGTGCCGGGCGACATCCTTCATATCAAGGCTGTCGTCCATCCGCTCAAGGTTTATCGCAAGTTGAAATTTCACGGCCTGGCTCCCTCAGCGCGCAACAAACTGGCTTCCCAGCGGTTCGTCGGATGTGTTGATCCAGGCCGTCTTGGGCCGGGTGTAGTCGTAAACCGCCTGCAGCCCGCTTTCGCGCCCATAGCCAGAATTCTTCATTCCGCCGAACTCGGCGATGGGCGAGACGACGCGGTAGGTGTTGACCCAGACGATGCCCGCCTTGATCGCCTTGACCATGCGCAACTGCCTTGCGCCGTCGCGGGTAAACACACCTGCCGCCAGCCCATGTTCGGTCATGTTAGCCAGCCGAACCGCATCCGCCTCGTCCTTGAAGCGCAAAACGCTCAACACCGGGCCGAACATCTCGGTATCGACGATGTGCATTTCAGGATTGGGGCAGTCGATGATCGTTGGATGGTAGAACCGCCCCGCCAGACCCTCGACACGCCGCCCGCCACACAAGAGACGACCGCCTTCTGCAACTGCGCGCGCGACCTCGCGTTCGACGCAGTCCATCTGGCCTTGCGTGCAGATCGGCCCCATCTCTGTGTCTTCGGCCAGCGGATCGCCGATCCTGATCTGACCTGCCAAAGCGACCATCCGCTCCAGGAACGCATCGGCAATCGTATCTTGCAGTAACAGCCGCGAGCCTGCAACGCAGCTTTGCCCCGAGGCACCAAAGATCCCCGACAGCGCCCCATTCACCGCCGAGTCCAGATGGGTGTCGTCAAACACAATGATCGGGGACTTGCCGCCAAGTTCCAGTGACACTTGCGCGAAATTGCTGGCCGAGTTGTGAATGATCTGCCGCGCCGCACCGGGGCCACCGGTGAACGACACCCGCGCCACAAGTTTGTGCGAGGTCAGAACCTTGCCGCAGGGGTCGCCATGCCCGGTGATGATATTGACCACACCCGGCGGTATGCCCGCCGCCGCGATCAACCGGCCAAATTCCAGCATCGCCGCCGGGGCATGTTCGGACAGCTTCAGCACAACGGTATTGCCCGCAGCCAGCGCCGGTCCGATCTTGACCGCCGAGAGGAAAAGTTGCGAATTCCACGGGACCACTGCGGCTACGACGCCCAGCGGCTCGCGCAGCGTGAAGACCATCATGTCGGGCTTGTCGATGGGCAGCGTCTCACCATGGATCTTGTCGGCACAGCCGGCATAGAAGTGGAAGAATTCGGCGATGTATTTCGCTTGCCAGCGGGTTTCCTTAAGCATCTTGCCGGTATCAATCGTCTCGACCGTGCCCAGAGCCTCTGACTTTTCAGCCAGCAAATCCCCGAGCCGCCGCAGGCAATGACCGCGCTGGGTGGGCGTCATCCTTGACCAGGGACCGGTGGAAAACGCCCGATCCGCCGCCTGAACCGCGCGGTCAACATCTTCGGCGGTGGCCTCGGGGATCAGGGCCCAGGCTTGTCCCGTGGTCGGGTTGACGCTTTCAAATGTCTTGCCGTCACCGGCCCCCACCCATTCACCGTCGATCAGCATTCTGTAGTGTATGAGGTCCGCCATTATGTGATTTTCCTCATGACATGGCCGCGCTTTTGATCATGGTGACCTGCGGCACAACACTGTGGTAAGCACCGTCCAGATAAGCCAATGGCGCTGCTTCACCGTGGCGGACGCTTTGCACGCGGCAGATAAAGATGCTGTGGCTGCCGGCTGCAATCGTCTGGTCAACCACGCCAGCAAAAGTCGTGGCACCGTCGATCTCAGGGGGGGCGCCGCGGGCCGTCCTGACTGCGACGCCGTGGAACCGGTCATCCAGCAGATGATCATCACGCCCCGCGAAACGGTTGGCCAGATCGGGTCGGTCCTGCGGCAGTACATTGACGCACAAAGCCCCATTTGCTGCGACCGCTTCCGCAATGCGGCTGCCAGAGCGCAGGCACACAAGGACCATGGGCGGATCGGCCGAAACCGACGAAAACGCACTGACAGTGGCGCCATGACATCCAGCTGACCCATCGGTGGTGACGACGGCGACCGAGTTGGCAACCCGGCGCATCGCCCGCAAGAAAGCATCTCTGTCTGCGTTTGGAAACCCGGCGTGCGTCATTCTGGTCATTGACCTTGTCCTTCACTTGAATCTCACCCTGTCAGACTGCGAGATATTGTCATAGTGAAACTTTTGGCATATTTAGTTCGGAAATTCCGAATTGAGGCGCGTCGTGAATATCATCGGGTTGCAGACCTTTGTGTCCATCGTCGAGACTGGCAGTCTCGTTCGGGCGTCCGAGCAACTGAACGTCACCCAATCCACCGTGACAGCCCGCCTGCGCACCCTTGAACAGGAACTGGGTGCCACCTTGCTGCACCGTCACAAATCGGGCGTCACTCTGACCGCGTCTGGCACCAAACTGCTCGGCTATGCGGAGATCATGATCGGGCTTTGGCGCCAGGCACGGCAGGAGACCGCGCCGCCGGCAGGAACCGAGTCAGTCTGCAATTTCGGCTGTGACCCGGATCTTTGGCCGGACCTTGGCAAACGCGTCTTTGACGAGTTGAACGCCGGCAACCCGCGCATGGCCCTTTCTGTCTGGCCCGGCGATCAGGCAGAGCTTTATCGGATGCTGAGCGCCGGACTGCTGGACATGGCTCTGACATATCGGCTGGCCGCACCGGGTGATCAGACTGTTTACCGGCTGCCGCCCGACGACCTTGTGCTTTATGCCACCGAACCGGACCGGCCGATCCGGTTTGATCCCGGCTATATCTATGTCGATCTGGGGCCAGAGTTTCGCACCCAGCATGCCCTTGCCTTTTCGGACGCAGGGACGGCGCGCGTCACATTCGGTTCGGCCATCTGGGCGCTGAATTACATGCTGGAACATCGCGGAGCGGCTTATCTGCCAAAACGTCTGGCTCTGCCGCATGTTCAGGCAGGCAAGTTGCATGAGATGCACGGCGCCCCGGCTTTTCAGCGCAACATATTCCTGATCGTAAACCCCAACTCCGCGTCAGGGTGGGCCTGGGTGCCGGAACTCGCGGCCAAACTCGGCGTTTGACCTGCCGCACCCGCACACTTCACAGGTTGCAGAGGTCGTGAATAGGGGTAACCATTACTGCGCAAAATGCCACTATAGAACCGACCGAAAAAAGCTCGCATGGCAGACGAACATCTGAAATCAATGATGGACAATCTGTATTGGTGGGGCATCCCGACCCTGTTCCGCTGTCCCAACGAGGGCCCTGATATCGCCCTTGTCGGCGTGCCCCATTCGACGGGAAATGGCACGACAGAACGCGATCAACACCTTGGCCCGCGAGCCTTGCGCAATGTCTCTTCGCTCGGACGGCGGATGCACGGCGACTTCCAACTCGACCCGTGGAGCGTGGCGCAGATCGTCGGTGTCGGTGTCGGTGTCGGTGTCGGTGTCGGTGACGTTGCGTTTCCCCGCTCCAATGACAACGAGGATTGCATCAAGCAGATCAACCGCTTTTACGGCCATCTCGACGCGGCAGGGGCGTGGCCGATTTCGGTGGGTGGTGATCATGCGATCTCCGGCAGCATCATTCAGGCGCTGGGGTATCGCACCATCACCAAGGGCGAGCCTGTCTGCTTTCTTCACCTTGACGCGCATACTGACGTCTTTATCAAGGTCGACCAGTTCCGTGGCGCCAAGAAATCGGCGGCCCACTGGGGTGCCTATCTGGCCGATCAGGGCAAAGTTGACCCTACCCATTCCATGCAGATCGGGCTGCGCGGCCAAGCGAGAACGCTGGACTGGCTGCAACCATCCTATGACTACGGCTACAACGTAGTGACTATGGAAGAATTTCGCAAACGCGGGCTGGACTGTGTCACGACCGAAATCCAACGGGTTCTGGCTGGGCGGCCGGTCTATATCACCTTTAACTGTTCCATCCCTGATGATCACATAGACCCTCGGCGGTCTGCGTTTTTCATGGCAAAGTCTATCCTGAGGGACATTCGAAGCGGGGTGCGGACAT
>JAYSQA010000042.1:0-22357 GCA_043721775.1 Rhodobacterales bacterium | reverse complement strand
TATCCGGGGGAAATCCATGACTCAACGCGTAGCCGTCATCGGTGCAGGACCGTCCGGGCTGGCGCAACTGCGGGCGTTCCAGTCGGCCAAGGCGAAAGGGGCAGAGATCCCCGAAGTCGTCTGCTTCGAAAAGCAGGGCAACTGGGGCGGCCTCTGGAATTACACCTGGCGCACTGGTCTGGATGAGTTTGGCGAGCCGGTGCATGGCTCGATGTATCGCTACCTGTGGTCCAACGGCCCCAAGGAGGGGCTGGAATTCGCCGACTACAGTTTTGAAGAGCATTTCGGCAAGCAGATCGCCAGCTATCCGCCGCGTGCCGTGATGGTCGATTACATTGAAGGCCGGGTGAAGAAGGCCGGGGTCCGCCCGTGGATCCGTTTCCGCCACCCGGTGCGCTTTGTGAAGTACAATCAGGGCAAGGGCAATTTTACCGTCACTGCGCATGATCTTGTCGCGGATCGGATGTATGAGGAAGAGTTCGACAACGTCATTGTCGCCTCTGGCCACTTCTCAACCCCGAACGTGCCGGAATACCCGGGCTTTGGCATCTATGGCGGCCGCGTGCTGCACGCGCATGACTTCCGCGACGCGATGGAGTTCCACGGCAAGGATATCCTGCTGCTTGGCTCCAGCTATTCGGCCGAGGATATCGGCAGCCAGTGCTGGAAATATGGTGCGAAGTCGGTGACCGTGGCCTACCGAAATGCGCCGATGGGTTATGACTGGCCCGCGAACTTCACCGAAGTGGTGGCGCTGGATCATGTTGACGAGACGACCGCCTATTTCAAGGACGGTACCTCGAAGAAGGTCGACGCGATCATCCTGTGCACCGGCTACAAGCACCACTTCCCGTTCCTGCCCGACGATCTGCGCCTGAAAACCGCCAACCGTCTGGCCGCCGCCGACCTTTACAAGGGCGTCGTCTGGGTCAACAACACCAAACTGTTCTATCTGGGAATGCAAGACCAGTGGTTCACCTTCAACATGTTCGACGCGCAAGCCTGGTGGGTGCGCGATGCCATCATGGGCAAGATTGCCATACCGTCCGACAAGGCCGTGCTTTTGCAGGACGTGGCCGACAGGGTGGCGGCTGAAGACGCGGGCACCGACGCGCATGACGCCATCCACTACCAGGGCGGCTATGTGAAGGAATTAATTGCACAAACCGACTATCCGCCTTTCGATGTCGACGGCGCCTGCGAAGCGTTCTTTGAGTGGAAAGAGCACAAGAAGACCGGCATCATGCAGTTCCGCAACCACGCCTACAAGTCGGTGATTACCGGCACCATGGCGCCAATCCACCACACACCGTGGAAAGATGCGCTGGAAGACTCGATTGAAAGTTATCTGAAAAACTGATCCGGGTTTTGTTCCTTTGCCAGCCTGGCGCGCTCCCTCGCGCCGGGCATTTTCAGATCGATTGCGGAAATTTGCGGCTGCACCCGCAGCAACGGGTAAACAAATATTCCGGCAGTTAAAATTTTGTAGCGTTAATCGTCCCTTCATGATTTTGTTGCCTCATCTGGGTTGAAGCCCGGTGCGAATGACCCGGGGCCATCCTCAGGCCCAAGGTCGCGCAAAAATATGCGGGAGAGGGACTTAAATGACGATGGAATCGAGTGCAGGGGAACCTGGTGCGGGCGGCACTGGCCAAGGCCAGCTTGTCCGTGCGTTGGACTGGAAGGGTGCGTTCTGGGTCGCGGCGGGTGTTCCGCCGCTGGTGTTGTTCTCGATCGGCGGCATCGCCGGTGTGGCAGGCAAGATGGCCTTCGTGGTCTGGATCATCTCGATGATCATGGGCTTTCTGCAAAGCTTTACCTATGCCGAAATGGCGGGGATGTTTGGCAGCAAGTCGGGCGGGGCCTCGGTCTATGGTGCGATGGCGTGGCTGCGGTATTCCAAGTTGGTGGCACCTCTGTCCGTCTGGTGCAACTGGTTCGCGTGGAGCCCGGTTCTGTCCTTGGGCTGCGTGATTGCGGCGGGCTATATCAAGAACGCGCTGTTTCCAATTCCTGCGGCCGACAGCCCCGCCGTGCTGGCTTGGGTTACCGCCAACGCGGGCAAGACCGCCCAGGATGGGGTTGCAGCACTGACCCCATGGTTCCAGACATGGGAGCCGCTGACGCTGAACTTCCCCGGTCTTGGCCTGTTGCACTTCAACTCGACCTTCCTTGTGGGCGCGGTTCTGATGCTGATCATGTTCGCGATCCAGCACCGCGGCATCGCCTCGACCGCTTCGGCGCAGAAGTGGATGGCAATCATCGTGCTGGTGCCGTTGCTGCTGGTCGGGCTGGTTCCAATCTTTACCGGGGCGATCGACACCGCCAATATCACCGGCCTGCTGCCGCCGACAGCACCCTATTCGGGCGTGGATGGCGCGTGGGACCTGAATGGCTGGACGCTGTTTCTGGCGGGCATGTATATCGCGGCCTGGTCGACCTATGGCTTCGAGACCGCCGTTTGCTATACGTCGGAACTCAAGAACCCCAAGACCGACACCTTCAAGGCGATCTTCTTTGCCGGACTTTTGTGCTGCGTATTTTACTTCCTGATCCCTTTCGCCTTCCAGGGCGTGCTGGGGCAGTCGGGCATGCTGTCAGCCGGTATCGTCAGCGGCACCGGCGTGGGTGAGGCTTTGGGCAACATGATCGGCGGCGGTGCCGTCGTGACGCAAATCTTCGTTATCCTGATGATCCTTGGCCTGTTTCTTGCCATCATGACTGCCATGGCCGGATCGTCGCGCACGCTGTACCAAGGGTCCAAGGACGGCTGGTTGCCGAAATACCTTAGCATAGTGAACCACAATGGCGCTCCGACCGGGGCTATGTGGACGGACTTTTGCTTCAACCTGTTCCTGCTGGCGCTCGCTTCGAATGCGGGGGGCTACTTCTACGTTCTGGCGATCTCCAACGTCGGCTACATCGTGTTCAACTTCCTGAACCTGAACGCGGGCTGGATCCACCGGATCGATTCCGGCAACATTGCGCGCCCGTGGAAGGCACCGGTGGTCTTGATCGCGCTGAACACGCTGCTGGCTTTCGCGAATGCGTTGTTTCTGGGCGCCGGGGCCAAAGTCTGGCAAACCGCAGGTGTGGGGGCCAAGGCTGATGCGCCTCCGGCACTGTGGGCTGGTCTGGTCTTTGCGGCCTTCATCATCCCGGTCTTTGCCTACAGGCATTGGTATCAGGACGGCGGCAAGTTCCCGGCACAAGCCATGGCGGAACTGGGCCTGAAAGACGGCGATATGGGCGAGCGCAAGGCCGGCGTCCTGCCCTATCTGGCCCTGTTGGCCGGGGCTGCAGTGGTGATCTGGGCCAACTGGTTCTTTGTCCTTGCGACACCTCCGGCCTGAGGGGGCTTGCGACACCTCCGGCCTGAGGGTCCATCTGACACTGCCGGCCTGAGGCTGTGCGGTACGGTACTGGGAAGAGGGGCGTCCGTCGGGCGCCCTTTTTTTTGATGCGCAGGCTGCGTTTGTTTGCTGGTAAGAAAATATGTTGCACTTGAGTATTGCTTTTTTGCCCTTCGCCCCGCAAGCTTGTGCCAAAGCACCGATAACGGGGGGTATTGATGACAAATTCCTGGCGATTCTCGACCTTGGGCGACCGTCACCGTGCGCTTGGCTCTAACCTTGAAGACTGGTCCGGCATGGGCACCGCATGGTCCTATGCCGCCGACCCGGAGGCGGAATATCTGGCGATCCGCACCAAGGCCGGGCTGATGGATGTGTCGGGGCTGAAAAAGGTCCATATTACCGGACCGGCTGGAAGTCATGTGATCGAACGTGCCACCACGCGGAACATGGAAAAGCTGATGCCGGGCCGTGCGGTTTATGCCTGCATGCTGAATGACGCGGGCAAGTTCATCGACGACTGTGTGGTTTACCGTTTCGGTCCGAACAGCTTTACCGTCGTCCATGGCTCGGGTCAGGCGCATGAGCAGTTGACGATGGCGGCGACCGGCCGCGACGTATCCATCCGCTTTGACGACAACCTGCACAACCTGTCACTGCAAGGGCCGCTGGCGGTGGACTATCTGGAAATGCACATCCCCGGCGCGCGGAATCTTGCCTATTTCAGCCACATGGGCACCAGCCTGTTCGGCAAGCCGGTCACGCTAAGCCGCACCGGCTATACTGGCGAGCGCGGCTATGAGATTTTCTGCCGGGGTCAGGACGCCGGGCTGATCTGGGACCGCATTCTGGCAGAGGGTGCGGCCTTGGGCATCATTCCCTGCCGCTTTACCACGCTGGATCTGTTGCGCACCGAAAGCCACCTTCTGTTCTTTCCCTTCGACAATTCCGAGATGTATCCGTTTGAAAACGAGGGCCCCGGTGATACGCTGTGGGAACTTGGCCTTGATTTCACGGTAAGCCCCGGCAAGACCGGTTTCCGGGGTGCTGAAGAGCATTACCGTCTGAAGGGCCGCGAGCGCTTCAAGATCTGGGGTCTGAAACTTGAAGGCGACAATGTGCCCGGCAACGGTGCGCCGGTGATGCGGGGCGGCAAACAGGTCGGTCTGGTGACGCAGGCGATGCATTCCAGCTTGAACAACTACACCGTCGCCATCGCCCGCCTTCAGGTCGATTGCGCTAATATCGGCACTGAACTGGTGGTGAACTGCGGCACGCACGGGGCCATCCAGGCCACCACCCACTCACTGCCCTTCTACGACGTCGACAAGAAGCGCCGGACCGTGCAGGGCTGACGCGAACCGCCTGAAATACCGCCATTGATCCCGCCGGGGGCGCTGTTGCGCGGACGGAAGCCTCCGGCGGGGGTATTTGGGCAAGAATGAAAGACGTGAAGTCAGACACTCTCATGAGCAAGACGATATTCCCCCCCTCGATCAAGACCCGCCCGGTCTATGCCTTGCTTGCGCCGCGCCAGGGTACTGCCCATATCGTCATCGCCGATGGCGAGGGCGCAGAGGCGGTTGCCGAGCTTCTGGCCAAGGTGCCGGACCGTGCGGCGATGCTGGCCAGGGTGCACATCCTGTACACGCCGGGCCCGAACGGCACCGACCAATGGGCCGCTGTACAGGCCTTTGGCGCGGCGCAAAGCTACCGCGGCCCGACAATTCCCGCCATGCTGCCCCGAATGGCCAAGGTGGTGGCCGAGGTGCATATGGGCGCGCAGTTCTACCTTGCAGGCAGTGAAGGCCTGATCGGGCTGGCCGAACGCGAGATCATGTCGACCGGTTTCCCCTTCGCCGCCGTCCAGAAGGACCATCGCGGATCGACCGTGCGGCGCGTGCAATGCGTGCATTGCAAGGGCATCACCGAAAACGTGGCGACCGACCCCTTCGTTTGCAGCCATTGTGGGTTGAACCTGTTCGTGCGCGACCATTACTCGCGCAGGCATGCGGCCTTTCAGGGTGTGAATATTGATGCGGAAGACCCCGGACTGGTCCCGCCCGCCGTGGAGAAGTTCAAATGAGCGGTGGTGCCAGGCTTGAGGTTACGGTGGCAGAGGTGGTCGCGGTCAACGCCCTGATCAAGCGCTTTCGCTTTGTGGCCCGCGATGGCGGCGCGTTGCCGGCGTTTTCGGGCGGCAGTCATGTCGTGGTGGAAATGGATGACCACGGTCTGCGCCGTCTGAACCCTTATTCGCTGATGTCGGACCCCGAGGATACCTCGGCCTACGAGATCAGCGTCAGGCGCGATGATGCCGGGCGGGGCGGGTCGTTGTTCATGCACGCCCATGTGACGCCGGGGATGGACCTGACGCTGAGCCAGCCTTTGAACTTCTTTGCGCTCGACACCCGGGCGAGGAAGCATCTGATGATTGCGGGCGGTATCGGCATCACGCCGTTCCTGGCCCAGATCAAACAGTTGGGCCATTTCGGCGGCAAGTTTGAATTGCACTATGCCGCCCGCAACCGTGACCTTGCGGCTTATGCGGGCGACTTGAAGGCGGCGCATGGCGACCGGGTGAACCTGTACCATGACGACGAGGGGCAGGTGATTGACCTTTTGGCCGTGCTGAACCGCCAGCCGATTGGAACACATCTTTATGTCTGCGGTCCGAAAGGCATGTTGACTTGGGTGCGCAACACTGCCGCCGCCGCAGGTTGGCCGGTTGAAGCCGTGCATTTCGAGGAATTCCTTGCCCCCGGAAGCGGCCTTGTCTTCACCGCCGAACTGGCAAAATCGGGCAAGACTGTCACTGTGGGCACCCACCAGTCCCTGCTGGAGGCGATGGAGGCTGCGGGTGTTGATGCGCCTTACCTGTGCCGGGGCGGCGCCTGCGGTCAGTGCGAGACCAACGTGATCGCTTGTGATGGCACGATCCTTCACCGCGATCATTGGCTTTCGCCGCAAGAACAAGCCGGGGGCACCAAGATCATGCCCTGCGTTTCCCGGTTCGAGGGTAAAACCCTCGTCCTTGACCGATAAGAGGATCAGATGAGCCTGGATTTCAAACCCGACCTTGGTGGCTTCTTCAAGGACGAGACGTTTCGCGATGATTTCACCTTCAACAACTCGGCAGCCGCCGTTCGCCGCTTTCCGTTTCCGTTTGACCGTGACGACTACATGTATTCGGTCAACATGGAGCCGCATGTGTCGGCCCGGCCCGGCTCGGTGTTCGAGCATACTTTTGACGTCGATGAACATTACGTCGCCGAGATGATCGACCGCGCCAAGGTGCTGGCCGAGGACCCTTTGCGCTGCCAATCCTTGCCGCATATGACGCTGGCGGGCTGGGACTTGCTGGAACTGATCATGGAAAGCAACGCGCGGGATTATCCGCAGTGGTTTTCGCTGTCGAAGAACGGCAACCACTGGCACTGGATCAACCGCCCGCTTGGGATCGACCAGTCGTTCACCTTTTTGGACGAGTCGACGCTGCCTTATGGCCCGATGGAATATATCACGCGGCAAATGCAGGGCGATTTCACCTTGCAGGACGAACGCGACGCCAATCTGTGGGTGGATGCCGGCATGGTGACGACCCAAGCTGATTGGAGCCTTGATTTCAACGTTGGCATGAATTTCTTCGAATGGCACGCCCCGGTGCCTTTGGCGCATGAGAAGATGGTGTTTGAACGAGCGCTGAAGTTTCTGTTGAAGCTGCAACAGGGCTCTCCGGTGCGGCGGTTCAACTGGACGATGACGGTGAACCCGCTACTGGATACCAGCCCCGAGAACTATCCGAAATGGGGGCCGACCAAGGCAACGCTGACGCCTGAAAACCTTGGCCACAAGCAGCACCTTCGGGTGGAGTTGCAGGCGCTGTTCCGGCTGCCGCGCTCGAACGCCATTGCCTTTTCGATCCGGGCCTATCTGGGCAAGTTCGAGGAACTGGTGACGGTGCCGAAATGGGGCCGCCGTCTGCACCGGGTGATCCGCGACATTCATCCCGAACTGGCGGTCTACAAGGGCTTTGCGCGCAATCAGGCTGCCATGGTGGAATGGCTGGCCAAGTATGACGACGGTGCGCCGACCTCGCCGGGCGTCTGGCCGGATGCAGAATGACAACCAGGGCCGGGCCTGTGAAGCTGGGGTTCCTGATGTTCCCCGGCTTTCCGATGGCCTGCCTGACCTCAGCCATCGAGCCCCTGCGCGCGGCGAATGAAATCACCGGCACCCGCGCTTTTGCATGGGTCTTGTTGGGCGAAACCGCTGACCCCGTCAGATCGTCAGCCGAGGTGCGCTTTACCCCGGATGAGGTTCTGGATCAGGTGCAAGGCCTTGATCAGCTTTACCTTCTGTCACCGCCAACCGGAAGCTATGCCGATTCCCGGCATTCCCCCGCCGTGCTGCGCCGTCTGGACCGCGCCGGGGTGACCATGGGGGCCTTTTCCGGCGGCATCTTTCCCCTGGTGCGGGCCGGGCTGATGGAGGGTCACCGCTGTTCCGTTCACTGGTGCTATGAGACTGCCTTCAAGGCTGAATTCCCCCAGATCGCGGCGGAAGAAACCGTGATTGTCCGTGACAGGCGGCGCATCACCGCCTCGGGCGCGGGGGCAGTCTTTGACCTGATGTTGCGCCTGATCGAGGAACGTCTGGGCCGCGATACGATGACCGAGGTGGCCTGCTGGTTCCAGCACCCCTTTGTGCGCGATGAAGACGCCCGCCAGAAGGTGCCCGTCCAGCGCGCCGGTGGCACCGCTGACGCCTTGCCTACACCTATCCGCGAGGCGATCCGCCTGTTTGACGCCCATATCGAGGACCCCTTGCGCATCCCCGATGTGGCCGATGCCGTCGACATGTCGGAACGCAACTTCGAGCGTTTGTTCAAGCGTGAAACCGGTCAAAGCCCGTTGCGCTATTACCGGCTGGTGCGTCTTGCCAAGGCCCGGCAACGGGTGCTGTATTCTGACGACAGCCTGTCGGAAATTGCCGCCTCGGTCGGTTATCCCCGGTCGGGCCCGATGGCGCGGCACTACGCGCAGGCGTTCGGCGTCAGCCCGCAGAACGAACGCCGGGCGCTGGCGGGATTGCGCGGCCTGTCCGGCGCCTTGCCGCCCGAGTCATAAGGATTTGCACGCCGTTAGTGGGCGCAGACTTGCGCCGCCGTAGCGCCGTGTTATTCTTCGCAATGAACAAGTTTTACGATGAATGAAATCGCGCGAGGCCAGCCCATGCTCGACATCCTGTATCCTTCCGTCATCCCCGGCCCACCAAAGCCCAGCCGCATCCTGACCACCCGCGACATGGCGCGCAAATCCGGGATCGAGCGCCATGAGGTGCCGGGCGGCGGCGCCCTGATGCTTTCGGTGGATCAGGGCGACACCGTCACCGTCACCAACCTTGAAGGCGGTCAGCTGGCCGAGGTTCTTACCGCCGATGCCGCAGGCACTATCGACCCGATGATCCTTGGGCTTGCGGGCGATTGCACTGGTGAGGGGCTGAAGGCGCTGATCACTGCCGGTGGCCCCGGCATGAACCGTCTGCGCGCCGGGTTGCAGCGCCGGGGCATCGACCTTGGCAGCGCCCGGGCGCTTGGCCTGTTCAGCGCTGATACGCCGGCCCGGACCGAGGCGCGTTTCACCATCCAGCGCCCTGGCCACCTTATCCTCGCGGCTCCCGGTGGGCCGATGTCGCCGCATGGCCAGACCACGCTGACCCCGCTGATCCTGACGATCCGCCGCGCCAACCCCGGTTGGGCGGCGCTGCATGACCTGCCCGAACCCTTGGCGGACCCGACACTGGACCTGCGGGTGTCTTCAGCCACCGCCCGCGCCTATCATGTGAAGGCCGGTGACTATATCCAGATCATTGACGTTGATGGCCGCCAATGCACGGATTTTCAATGCTTTTCGGCGCGCAAGCTTGACTGCGGCATTCAGGCCCCGCTGGATGTCACCACGTCCAGAACCCTGATGGGCCATGCCTATTCGATGCCCGGCCTGCATGCCAAATACTACGATCAGGACTGGGAACCGCTGGTCGAGGTCATTCAGGACACCGTCGGTCGCCATGACGCCTTCGCGATGGCCTGCGCTTCGAAATATTATGACGACATCGGCTATCCCGGCCACGTCAACTGTTCCGACAACTTCAACGCAGCCCTTGCCCCGCATGGCGTGGCCAGTCGCCCCGGCTGGATGGCCGTCAACCTGTTCTTCAACACCGCCATTGACGCGCATGGTGTTCTGATCAGCGACGAACCCTGGAGCCGCCCCGGCGACTATGTCCTGTTCCGCGCACTGACTGACCTTGTCTGTGTGAACTCTGCCTGTCCCGACGATACCTCTCCGGCCAACGGCTGGTATCTGTCAGACATCCACATCCGCACCTATCCGGGTGCCGAGACCTTCTCTCGCGCTGTCGCCTGGCGCGCTACACCCGATGCGGAGCCCAAGATGACCAAAGAGACCGCTTTCCACCCCGCGACCTCGGCCTTGACCCGCAACATGGTAGAGTATCGTGGCTACTGGCTGCCCAACGCCTATGCCGCCGCAGGACCTATCGAGGAATACTGGGCCTGCCGGGAAAAGGCGGTGGCCATCGACCTGTCCCCATTGCGCAAGTTTGAAGTCACCGGGCCGGATGCCGAAGCCCTGATGCAATACACCCTGACCCGGGATGTGAAGAAGTTGGCGGTGGGGCAGGTGGTCTATTCCGCCATGTGCTACGAACACGGTGGCATGATCGACGACGGCACCCTGTTCCGGCTTGGGAAGGATAACTTCCGCTGGATCGGCGGCGATGACTTCGGCGGCATCTGGCTGCGCGAACAGGCGGAAAAGCTGGGGCTGAAGGTTATGGTGCGCAGTAGCACCGACCAGCTTCACAACCTTGCAGTGCAAGGCCCGAACGCGCGCCAGATCATGCAGCGCATCATCTGGACGGCACCGCATCAGCCGACCCTGATGGAACTCGGCTGGTTCCGCCATACCGTGGCACGGCTGCACAGCCCGACCGGCGCGCCGCTGGTCGTGTCGCGGACGGGCTATACGGGCGAGTTGGGCTATGAAATTTTCTGCCATCCCAAGGACGCTGTGGCCGTTTATGATGCGGTGATGGCTGCGGGCGCTGATCTTGGTATCCGTCCGATGGGCTTGCTGGCGCTTGATATGGTGCGGATCGAGGCGGGCCTGATCTTCGCTGGCTACGATTTCAGCGACGAGGTTGACCCGTTCGAGGCTGGCATCGGCTTTACTGTTCCGCTCAAATCCAAGCCCGACGATTTCATCGGACGTGACGCGCTGATCCGCCGCAAGGACCACCCCTCGCGCAAGTTCGTGGGCCTTGAAATTGACGCGGCAACCGATGTCGGCCACGGCGACAGTCTGCACATTGGCCGGGCGCAGATCGGCGTCGTCTGCTCGGCCATGCGCTCGCCGCTGCTGGGCAAGCAGATTGCCCTTGCCCGCGTCGATATCGCCCACTCTGAAGTGGGCACGCAGATTGAGGTCGGAAAACTGGATGGCCACCAGAAGCGCCTGCCTGCCGTGATCACCACACTTTCCGCCTATGACCCCAAGAAAACCAGACCGCAAAGCTAAGCCATGGAACCGATGATTGACAGGATTGGCGGCGAAGCGGGCGTTCAGGCCCTTGTCACCCATTTCTATGATCTGATCGAAAGCCTGCCGCAGGGCGAGGCAATTATGGCGATGCACCAGCACGGCCACGGCATGTCGCACGTGCGTCCGGCGCAGTTTGAATTCCTTTGCGGGTTTTTAGGTGGCAGGCGGTACTATATGGAACGCAACGGCCACATGTCCTTGCGCGAGATCCATGCCCATCTGGACATCCGGCTTGATGACGCCAACGCCTGGCTTGAGGTGATGGCCTTGGCGATGCAGGAAACCGCCGTTGCCGAACCGATGCGGACCGCGATCATGGCCACCTTCCGCCGCGCGGCACGGATGCTGGTCAATACGGTCTGATGGCCGGAAACAAGACCCGGATGGCGGAAACTGCGCTGCGGCGGGGGCAAGGCCGCGCTAGGTTACTTTCAAGCAAACGGAGATCACTATGCGCTATTCCGGTTTTCGGATCCTCAAAGAGGCGCTGACGGGGCACAAGGGCTGGGGTCATGCCTGGCGCGACCCGGAACCGCAGGCGTCCTACGATTACATTATCGTGGGCGGCGGCGGGCATGGACTGGCCACCGCCTATTACCTTGCCAAGGAATTCAAGCAGGCCCGGATTGCGGTCTTGGAGAAGGGCTATCTGGGCGGCGGCAATGTGGGCAGGAATACCACGATCATCCGGTCGAACTACCTTCTGGATGGCAACGAGCCGTTCTATGAATTCTCTCTCAAGCTGTGGGAGGGTCTGGAGCAGGATTTCAATTACAACGCCATGGTATCGCAGCGCGGCATCATCAATTTGATTCACACCGATGCGGCGCGCGATGCTGCCACCCGGCGCGGCAATGCGATGCTGATGAATGGCGCGGATGCGGAACTGCTGACCCGCGATCAGGTCAAGACGATGTATCCGTTTCTGAATTTTGACAACGCCCGCTTTCCCATCAAAGGTGCCCTGATGCAGCGCCGAGGTGGTACGGTGCGGCATGACGCGGTTGCTTGGGGATATGCGCGGGGGGCGGACTCGCGTGGGGTCGATCTGATCCAGAACTGCGAAGTCACCGGGATGCGGATTGAAGGTGGCCGGATTTTAGGCGTGGAAACTTCCAAAGGCTTCATCGGCGCCAAGAAAGTCGGCGTGGCGGTGGCGGGATCTTCGTCGAGGGTCATGGCCTATGCCGGGATGCGTCTGCCGATTGAAAGCCATGTCCTGCAAGCCTTTGTCTCCGAGGGTCTGAAACCGGTGATCGACGGTGTCATGACCTTTGGCGCCGGGCACTTTTATGTCAGCCAGTCTGACAAGGGCGGCTTGGTGTTTGGTGGCGACATTGACGGTTATAACTCCTATGCCCAACGCGGCAACCTTCCGGTGATCGAGGATGTCATCGAGGGCGGTATGGCGCTGATGCCGATGCTTGGCCGGGCACGGTTGCTGCGCGCCTGGGGCGGAATTATGGATATGTCGATGGATGGGTCCCCAATCATCGACAAGACCCACGTGGGCGGCCTCTATTTCAACGGCGGCTGGTGCTATGGCGGCTTCAAGGCCACGCCCGCCAGCGGCTGGTGCTTTGCGCATCTGCTGGCAACAGACGAACCTCATGTGACGGCCAGGGCTTACCGGTTTGATCGCTTCCTGAAAGGGTTGATGATCGACGAAAAGGGCCAGGGCGCGCAACCGAACCTGCATTGAGGAGGGTGGGATGAGTGTCGTGAACGTCGCGGTCCATGCCAACCCCCGGGGTTTTACCCCGGACCTCAGAGTATTTGGCCCCGGGGTATTAGGCAAAGAGCAAATGACAGAAGCAGGACTTTCCGGGGGGCCCCATCCATGATCATCAATCACCCCATTCTTGGGCCGCGTGATGCACAGGAATTCGTCTATCTGGGCGATGCCAGCTTGATTGGCCGCCCCGACGGCCTGACCGCATCCATCGAGGCGTTTCACGACTACGCCTATCTGCGCGACAACCCCGCAGGGCTCCACCGGGAACTGTGGTATCACGAACAAGGCGACCGGTCGTGGCTGGTGGTGACACGGCATACCGTCACGCATGAGATCACAAAGGTGGAACTGGCCCGCGACGTGGCCCGGGCTGAGGGGCGTTCGAAATGAGCCAATCCAACCGCATTTCTGGTGGTCTGATCGACCGCAGCCAAGCGCTGCGCTTTCACTTCGACGGCTTGCCCTATATCGGGCATCCGGGCGACACCCTCGCCTCGGCTCTTTTGGCCAACGGCGTTCGCCTGATGGGGCGCAGTTTCAAGTATCACCGGCCTCGGGGGCCAATTTCGTCCGGCAGCGAGGAGCCGAACGCGCTGGTCGAACTGCGTTCGGGTGCCCGGCAGGAACCCAACACACGGGCGACAGTGGCCGAACTGTTTGACGGGCTGACGGCGCAAAGCCAGAACCGCTGGCCCTCGTTGAAGTTTGACGCGCTGGCGATCAACGACCGTTTCAACAGCTTCTTCACGGCGGGATTCTACTACAAAACCTTCATGTGGCCCGCCTCTTTCTGGGAGAAGGTCTACGAGCCGATCATCCGCCGCGCCGCAGGTCTGGGCAGCCTGACCAGGCTGGAAGACCCCGACGACTACGACAAGGGCTTCCTGCACTGCGATATCCTGATCATCGGCGCGGGGCCTGCCGGACTTTCCGCCGCCCTGACTGCTGGTCGGTCGGGCGTGCGGGTCATTCTGGCGGATGAGGATTTTCGCATGGGCGGGCGGCTGAATGCGGAAACCTATGCGCTTGGCGACCAGTCCGGCACGGATTGGGCCGCTTCGGCGGTGGCAGAACTTGCGACGATGCCGAACGTTCGTTTGCTGAACCGCACCACCGTGGTCGGTGCCTTCGATCACGGCATCTATGGCGCGGTGGAGCGGGTGTCTGATCACTTGGCCCTGCCCTTGGCAGGTAAACCACGCCAGACCTTCTGGCGCATCTATTCCCAGCGAGCGATCCTTGCCGGGGGTGCTACCGAACGTCCGATTGCGTTCGAGAATAACGACCGTCCGGGGATCATGCTTGCGGGCGCGCTTCGCGCCTATGCCAACCGCTGGGGCGTGGCGGTGGGCGACCGCACGGCAGTTTTCACCAATAATGATGACGGGTTGCGCACAGCACTTGATCTGCAAGCCAAGGGCGTTGACGTGGTGGCGGTGATTGACTCCCGTGAGGGTGGCGAACTGCTGCCCGGCATCCGCCATCTGCGCGGGGCTGCGGTGGTCGACAGCAGCGGGCGGCTTGGCCTGTCGCATATCACTGTTCGGACGGCCAATGGTGCGACGGAAACCCTCAAGGCGAATGCCCTTGGCGTCTCGGGTGGCTGGAACCCTAACGTCAACATCACCTCGCACCACCGTTCACGCCCGGTCTGGCGCGAGGATATCGCGGCCTTTGTGCCTGGCGGCGGCGAGATTGCCAACCTTTTGGTGGCAGGCGCTGCCGCTGGCACGCTGTCAACCCATGGTGCCTTGGTGACAGGGGATGAGATGGCCCGCAAAGCTTTGGAAAGTTTGGGGATTTTGTCAAAGCCCGCCAACCTGCCCAAGGCCGAGGATGCCCCGGTGCGCATCAAGGCGCTGTGGTATGTGAAAGGCGCCAGCCGGGCGTGGATCGACCTTCAGAACGATGTGACCGTCAAGGACATCAAACTGGCGCATCAGGAAAACTTCACCAGCGTTGAACACCTGAAACGTTACACCACGCTGGGCATGGCCACCGATCAGGGCAAGACCGGCAATGTGCTGGGCATGGCCGTGATGGCCAGCCTGACCGGCAAGTCGATCCCGGAAACCGGGACGACGATTTATCGTCCGCCCTATACGCCCGTGGCCTTGGGCGCTTTGGCGGGGCGCGGACGTGGCAAGGAGTTCAAGCCATTCCGCTTGACGCCCTCGCACAAATGGGCTGAAGAGCAGGGCGCTGTCTTTGTGGAGGTGGGCTACTGGCTGCGCACCCAGTGGGTGCCGAAGGCTGGAGAGACGGAATGGCGGCAGTCGGTCGACCGTGAGGTTCTGGCGACGCGCAAGTCGGTCGGCATCTGCGATGTGACGACGCTGGGCAAGATCGACATTCAGGGCACCGATGCCGGGGCCTTCCTTGACAAGGTCTATGCCAACACCTTCAGCACCCTCGCTGTCGGCAAATGCCGTTACGGCCTGATGCTGCGCGAAGATGGCGTGGTGTTTGACGACGGCACCACGGCGCGGATGGGGCAGAGTGAATACGTGATGACGACAACGACGGCCAATGCCGTCACCGTCTTCCGCCATCTGGAATTTGCACGGCAAGTGCTGTGGCCGGATCTGGATGTGCAGATGATCTCGACCACGGAAGCCTGGGCGCAGTTCTCGGTCGCCGGGCCAAATGCGCGGAAATTGCTGGCCAAGGTGGTCGATCAGGATATCTCGGATGCGGCTTTCCCCTACATGGGGGCGGGGAATATCACCGTGGGGGGCCTTAGGGCGCGGCTGTTCCGTATCAGCTTTTCGGGTGAGTTGGCTTATGAAATCGCGGTGCCCACACGCTATGGCGACGCGATGATCCGCAAGCTGATGGAGGCGGGGGCCGAGTTCGATGCCGTGGTTTACGGCACCGAAGCTTTGGGCGTGATGCGGGTTGAAAAGGGCCATGTCGCGGGGAACGAGCTGAACGGCACCTCAACCGCGCTGAACATGGGACTTGGCAAGATGGTCAGTCGCAAAAAGGATTCCATCGGGATGCTGCTAAGCCAGCGCGAGGGGATGACGGCGGCCGATGGGCTGCGGCTGGTGGGTGTGAAGCCGGTGAACCCGGGCGATGCCTTGAAGGCGGGCAGCCATTTCCTGAAGACGGGGGCTGCGGCTACGGCACAGAATGACGACGGCTGGCTGACCTCGCTGGTCTGGTCGCCGCATCTGGGGCATTGCATCGCACTTGGCTACCTGAAGAACGGGGCCAACCGGCTGGGCGAGAAGCTGCGCGTGGTCAACCTGCTGGCAGGGACCGACACGCCCGTCGAAATCGTCAGCCCGCATTTCATTGACCCGGAAGGGGAGCGTCTTCGTGCGTGATGTCATCCTGAAACCGATCACCGCCCTGGGGCATGACACGCCAGCGATGGATACCATCGGCACCTGGACCATAACCGAACGGGTGGATGTGGCTTTGGCCTCGCTTGCCGTGCGCCGCGGGCGTCTGGCGAACGTGCAGTCTGCGGCGGCAACAGCGGGCTTGCCTTTGCCGCCCGCGGCTGCATCAGCACAGGGTGCCGTCTATGGCGCCTTCTGGATGACGCCGGAAATGTGGATGGTCGAAGCCCCGATCGCCAGCCACGAGGACATCCGCGCCCACCTGCTGGCCATCTTTGGCGAGGCCGCCTCGATCACCGAACAGACCGACGCCTGGGTGCGGTTTGACTTGGGCGGCTGCGGGTTGGAGCGGGTGTTTGAGCGGCTGTCGAACTTTGATCTGGCCCGGACCGCGATGGGGGCTGCTTCTGGGGCTGCTTCTGGGGCTGCGACGCGGACGGTGATCGAGCATCTGGGGTGCTACCTTGTCAAACGGTCGGATGTTGCGGTGACGGTCTATGGCCCGCGCTCTTCGGCACAAAGCCTGCATCACGCGCTGGTTGTGGCGGCGCAATCTGTGCTGTGACAAAGGTTTTGTGACGGTTTGTCTTGTCGTTGGGTCACTTCTTTACCTATGGTGAAAAAAGTGACCCAATTTGTGCGATACCAGATGACCCCCGAAGACAATCGCGAAGACCTGTCGGAAGAGCTTCGCCTTGTTGGGCGCGGCAAGCCCGCGCTAAGTCAGGACCCGCACCGGGTTCGTGAGATTTCTGAACGCAACCTGGAGGCGGCAATTGGCCGTGAGGTGCGGGCGTTCCGACGGCAGCAGGGGTTGACGGTCGCCGATCTGGCGCAGGTGACGGGCCTGTCAATCGGCATGTTGTCGAAGATCGAGAACGGCATCACCTCGCCATCTTTGACCACGTTGCAGGTCTTGAGCCATGCGTTTTCAGTGCCGGTGACGGCGTTCTTCAAGTCGTATGAGGAACGGCGCGAGGTGCAGCACGTAAAGGCGGGCGACCATATCGAGGTGGAACGGCGCGGCACAAGGTCAGGCCATCAGTATAACCTTTTGGGCCATATCGGGTCGAACAATTCGGGCGTGGTGGTAGAGCCTTACCTGATCACGCTGTCAACCGAGGCCGACATATTCCCGACCTTCCAGCATGAGGGCCTTGAACTTCTCTACATGCTGGAGGGCGAGGTCACGTACCGGCACGGCGACAAGCTGTTTTATCTGAAGCCCGGCGACAGCCTGTTCTTTGACGCCGATGCCCGGCATGGGCCGGAGATCCTGAACAAGCTGCCGGCACGGTATCTGTCGGTGATTGCTTATCCGCAGGGGTAAGGACCGGCCCCGGCCTTGCTTGGGCGTAAATGGTCCGGTGGACCATTTACAGGTCCGAACGCCCGCGCAAGCCTGCGCGGGCTGGGGTTTGAGGTCTGGGGTTTGAGGTCTGGGGTTCGGGTTCTGGGGTTCGGGTTCTGGGGTTCGGGTTCTGTGGGCCGAACGCCTGCGCAGGCCTTCGCAGCGCGCCTCGAAGCGCTCCCACCCACCCACCCCGCGTTTCGAGGCGCGGGAGAGGTCGGGAAAGGGAATCCATTCTGAAAGCGGTCGTCTGGGTCTGGCCTTGGCAAGATGAGTATTTGGGCAAAGAGCAAATGCAAGCGGGGATTTGCCTGTAATTTGGGCGGCGCAGAGAGGCTTAGCGGTGCAAGGCCTTCACTGTGGTCAAAAATGTTTCCTGACAGTTGAACCTTGTTGCTGTCAGTGCTAGCGTCGGGGAAACGGGTAGGAGACTCACCATGTGTGGCATCGTTGGACTTTTTCTGAAGGACGCCAGCCTGGAGCCGCATTTGGGCGCGATGCTGACCGATATGCTGATCACCATGACAGACCGTGGGCCGGACTCGGCGGGCATTGCGATTTATTCCGGTGCGGGCGAGGGGCGGGCGAAGATTACGGTGCAGTCGGCCCATCCGGGCCTGGACTTTGCCAACCTGGATGCGGATTTGAAGGATGCGATTGGCCAGCCGGTTCTGATGCTGATCAAGGACACCCACGCGGTGCTTGAGATCCCGTTGGGTCAGATGGAGGCGGCGCGGTCAGCGTTGACGCACCTGCGCCCCAACGTGAAGGTGATGAGTGCCGGGGAAAGCATCGAGATTTTCAAAGAAGTCGGATTGCCCAAGGATGTGGCCGCCCGCTTTGGTCTGTCGAAGATGCACGGCACCCATGGCATCGGCCACACCCGGATGGCCACAGAATCCGCTGTGACGACGATGGGCGCGCATCCGTTCTCGACCGGGTCGGACCAGTGTCTGGTGCACAACGGCAGCCTGTCGAACCACAATGGTGTGCGGCGCGAGTTGAAGCGCCTTGGAATGACGTTTGAGACCGAGAATGACACCGAAGTTGGCGCTGCCTTCATCAGCCACAAGTTGCAAACCGGTGACACGCTGGAGCACGCGCTGGAGGCGACGTTGACCGACCTTGACGGGTTCTTCACCTTTGTCGTCGGCACCAGGAACGGCTTTGGCGTCGTGCGTGATCCGATCGCCTGCAAGCCTGCCGTCATGGCGGAGACTGATCGTTATGTGGCCTTCGGCAGCGAATACCGTGCCCTGGTCAACCTGCCCGGCATCGAAGACGCCCGCGTCTGGGAGCCGGAGCCTGCCACTGTCTATTTCTGGGAGCGTTAAATGCAGACCTTTGACATGAGTGCCGAGGGCCTGCGCGCCTTGAACTCGTCTCTTCATGCGCTGAAGGGCCAGACCAACATGACCGCTTGGGAGATCATCAATCCCAAGGGGGCACATGCGATTGCGGTGGGCGTTGATGCGCCGGTGGAGATCACCGTGCGCGGGTCAACCGGCTATTACTGTGCTGGCATGAACAAGCAGGCGACGATCCGCATCAAGGGCTCGGCCGGGCCGGGTGTCGCGGAAAACATGATGTCGGGTACCGTGATCATTGACGGCGATGCCAGTCAATATGCCGGGGCAACGGGCAACGGCGGGCTTCTGGTGATCAAGGGCAATGCGTCGTCACGCTGCGGGATCTCGATGAAGGGCATCCAGATCGTCGTGCATGGCAACATCGGCCACATGTCCTGCTTCATGGCGCAATCGGGGTCGATTGTGGTTCTGGGTGATGCCGGGGATGCCTTGGGAGACTCGCTGTACGAGGCCAAGCTGTTCGTGCGGGGCAAGGTGAAGTCGTTGGGGGCGGATTGCATCGAGAAGGAAATGCGCCCCGAACATCTTGAACACCTTGAAGACCTGCTGCGCCGGGGCGAGGCGGACCACAAGGCCAGGCCGGAAGAGTTCCGCCGCTATGGCTCTGCCCGCAAGCTTTACAATTTCAATATCGACAACGCCGCGGCGTACTGAGGCAGAGATGAGCGATTTCCCCCACACCCCGCCGAAAATGTCGTGGACCTTTTCCAACGACGTGAATGCCGAAATCCGCCGCGCCGCTGCCACCGGGATCTATGACATCCGTGGCGGTGGTTCGAAGCGCCGCTTGCCGCATTTCGATGACCTGTTGTTTCTTGGCGCGTCAATCAGCCGCTATCCCTTGGAAGGCTACCGCGAGAAATGCGCCACCGATGTCTGGCTTGGCACCCGCTTTGCCAAGACGCCGATCCATCTGGATATTCCGATCACAATCGCGGGCATGTCGTTCGGGGCGTTGTCCGGTCCGGCCAAGGAGGCGTTGGGCCGTGGCGCATCAGCCGCTGGCACTTCGACTACCACAGGCGACGGGGGCATGACCGAGGAAGAGCGTGGCCATTCCAGAACGCTGGTCTATCAATACCTTCCCTCACGCTACGGCATGAACCCCGACGACCTGCGCCGGGCCGATTGCATCGAGGTTGTCGTGGGCCAAGGGGCCAAGCCCGGCGGCGGTGGCATGTTGCTGGGTCAGAAAATCTCTGACCGCGTGGCCGCCATGCGCAACCTGCCGAAGGGCATCGACCAACGCTCGGCCTGCCGTCACCCCGACTGGACCGGGCCAGATGATCTGGAAATCAAACTGTTGGAAATCCGCGAGATTACCGATTGGGAGAAGCCGATCTACGTCAAGATCGGCGGCGCGCGGCCCTATTATGACACGGCACTGGCTGTGAAGGCGGGCGCGGATGTGGTCGTGCTGGACGGCATGCAGGGCGGCACGGCGGCCACGCAGGATGTGTTCATCGAGAACGTCGGCATGCCGATCCTTGCCTGCATTCCACAGGCGGTGAAGGCGCTACAAGATTTGGGGATGCACCGCCGCGTGCAACTGATCGTCTCGGGCGGCATCCGCACTGGCGCTGACGTGGCCAAGGCGATGGCGTTGGGGGCGGATGCGGTGGCCATCGGCACCGCCGCTTTGATCGCCCTTGGTGACAATGACCCGGCTTTGGAGGCCGAATACAACAAGCTTGGCACCACCGCCGGTGCCTATGACGACTGGCACGAAGGCCGCGACCCGGCAGGTATCACCACCCAGAACCCGGATCTCGCCGCCCGCTTCGACCCGGTCCTTGGCGGTCGCCGCCTGAAAAACTACCTCAAGGTGATGACGCTTGAGGCGCAAACCATCGCGCGCGCCTGCGGCAAGAACAACCTGCACAACCTCGAACCCGAGGATCTGTGCGCGCTGACGCTAGAGGCTTCCGCCATGTCCGGCGTGCCTTTGGCGGGCACCAACTGGGTTCCGGGCCGCAACGGTTCCTTCTAAATACCGGCGGCTACTGATAAAAAACGAACAGGGAGACTACCGATGTCTAAAGGTCCAACTGAGGACTTGGCCGCTTGGGCCAAAGAACGCGGCGTGAAGTATTTCATGATCTCTTACACCGACCTGTTCGGTGGTCAGCGCGCCAAGCTGGTGCCGACGCAGGCGATCAACGCCATGGTCGATGAGGGGGCGGGCTTTGCCGGTTTCGCCACCTGGCTTGACCTGACGCCCGCCCACCCCGACCTGATGGCTGTGCCGGACCCCTCGTCCGCCATCCAGCTGCCGTGGAAAAAGGATGTGGCTTGGGTCGCCGCTCGTGCGACGATGGAGGGCAAGCTGGTCGACCAGGCCCCCCGCAACGTGCTGGAACGCCTGATTGGTGAAGCCGCCAAGGAAGGCCTGCGCGTCAAAACGGGCGTGGAGCCGGAGTTCTTCCTGTTGAACCCCGAAGGCACCCAGATTTCTGACCCCTATGATACCGCTGAAAAGCCCTGCTACGACCAGCAAGCCGTCATGCGCCGTTATGACGTGATCGCGGAAGCCTGCGATTACATGCTTGAACTGGGCTGGGAGGCTTACCAGAACGACCACGAAGACGCGATCGGCCAGTTCGAGATGAACTGGAAATACGATGACGCCATGCAAACCGCCGACAAGCACAGCTTCTTCAAGTTCATGATGAAGTCGGTCGCCGAAAAGCACGGCTACCGCGCCACCTTCATGCCCAAACCGTTCAAAGGCCTGACCGGTTCCGGCTGCCACGCCCATATCTCGGTCTGGACGATGGATGGCAAGTCGAACGCTTTTTCCGACCCCAGGAAAGAACTGAGCCTGTCTGACAAGGGCCGCACTTTCCTCGGCGGCATCATGAAGCACGCAAGCGCCTTGGCGGCGATCTGCAACCCTACCGTCAACAGCTACAAGCGCATCAACGCCCCCCGCACCAGTTCCGGCGCCACCTGGGCCCCGAACACCGTAACCTGGACCGGCAACAACCGCACCCACATGGTCCGCGTCCCCGGCCCGGGCCGGTTCGAGTTGCGCCTTCCCGATGGTGCCGCCAACCCCTACCTGCTGCAAGCCGTGATCATCGCCGCTGGCCTTGACGGTGTCCGCACCAACGCCGACCCCGGCAAGCGCTACGACATCGACATGTATCAGGAAGGCCACCTTGTCAAAGACGCCCCGAAACTGCCCTTGAACCTGCTTGATGCCCTGCGCGAATACGACAAGGACAAGACCCTGAAAGCCATGATGGGTGAAGAATTCTCCGCAGCCTTCATCAAGTTGAAAACGCGTGAGTGGAACAGCTACACCTCGCACTTCTCCGCATGGGAACACGAAAACACGCTGGATATCTAAAGCTTACGACACAATCTTAAGCCCCCGCATGAGGTGCGGGGGCTTTTCCTCTTTAATTTGTTCATGAATATCCCACGGTGGGTCTGGGGGTGTGAAACCTGTCTGCTTTCACAACGTCTGGTAATCCCCCCCGAAAGTAAGGGGCTGCGGAAGTAGAATTTTCTCGGCAAGATGCATGAGGAGATTCAGATGAAGATGACGAGATACACTGAGCCGCA
>JAYSQA010000041.1:0-45478 GCA_043721775.1 Rhodobacterales bacterium | reverse complement strand
CGCGCCAGTTCGTCGTGCGGCAAGTCGGGGGGGCTTGCTTATGCAAGCTGACTAACACCCTGGAGTCACACAGGAAATCCTTCGCGATTTGTGCAACAGAGCCAGCTGGACCCATAAAACCTGTTCGATGTAATCCAGTTCGTTCGCGATACCGTCTTCGTTGCGAAGTTCGCGTCCGATGCTGTTGATGGCGTTTTCGTACATTAACTCCAACCCGTTGTGCTGCCTCCAGTTCGCCACCTTGGGGCGAGTAGGGCAAGCACGATGGTGCAGCACGGCTGGCCATGTAGAGGGCTTCTCGCGGCGCTGACGCTCGACAGGCGGCGAACCTTCCACCGAAATCTTGAAAGCTGGCAACGCCTCTGACCGCCCGACGTTGGGCATGGCGATTCACTGTGCCTCAGCGGGTGTACAAACTTGGTAAGAAAGGTTGCTAGGAATGCGATTTTCAGGGACGGTAAAATCCGGTCTAACTCCGTGATTTCACGAAGCAAAAATGGAAATTTTGAGAAATTGGTGGCGAGGGAGGGACTCGAACCCTCGACCCTGCGATTATGAGTCGCATGCTCTAACCAACTGAGCTACCTAGCCATTGGACGCCGGGGTACTGGACAGGGCCTGGACCGTCAAGGCGAAATCGACAGGGAATTGTCGGCGCACAGGTCCGGCACACACAGGTCCAGCACGCGCCGGATCAGATAGGCCGCCGGCAAGGCCGCGTCCAGTTCCAGCACCGGGCAGGGGAACGTGGCCAGAAAAGCCCGGTGGCGCGTCAGGTTGCGCCCCGTGAAGCCCGGGTCGTCGCGGCCATACTGCGCGGCCCAGGCCATGAAGGTCCTGAACCCGGCATGATAGTGGCCGAGAGGGGCAATGGCTTGGGGCCCGTAGCGGTTGGCCTCGCGCAGGTGCAGGCGGCGCAGGCGGATGACGGGGGCATGGGTCAGGAACACCGCAAGGTCCGGCAACGGCAGGACCGGCTCTGCCCACCCGATCAGGCTGCCCGACAGGACCCAAGGCCCGGCGCGGCAGGAACATCGCCTGCATCAGCGCCAGACTTTCGGCAGGCGGGCAAGCTTGCGTCCAGGGCGGTTCGGTTGGGTGCCAGAAATAGTCATCCGTATCGTGGAACGGCACCGACCACGCATCCGTCAGCGCCCGGCCAAGCGTCGGTGTGCCGGTGCCACTGGCCCCAAGGATATGGACGCGCCGCGCTGTCACGGTGGCAGGATGACAGCGCGGCCACCAATTTCAAGCCCGCGATTTCAAGCCCGGCATTTGCAGGCTCACCCATTTGCAGGCTCACCCATTTGCAGGCCCACCCGTCATCAAGCCCACCCGATGTCGGGCCCACCCGTTCGCGGGCCCACCCGTCATCAAGCCAACATGTTTTCAGGCCCGACATGTTTTCAGGCCCACCCGCTTGCGGGCCTAATGCGCCACCCTTGGCCGTCCCGAGGCGGTGACCGTCACTGTCGCCTCGATGAACATCGGGCGGCCTTCGACATTGGCCTCGCGGATGTCGCGGGCGGTGGTGACGTGCAGATCCTCGGCCCCGGCTTGCCGCGCCCGGGTGCTGGCTTCGGTCACAAGGGCTGCCTCCAGCGCATCAAGGGCGGCATCGCGGTCGTTGAAGGTGTGCAAGCCTTCGGGCAGGTGGGCGGTAAAGCGCCCCTCGCCCGGGCTGCTGACAAGGCCCTGGGCGCGCTGGCTGATCTGCCCCACAACTGCGCCGATGGCATTGGCGACGCCTGCATGTTCAGGCAGGATCATCTCACACCCCAGCCATTCGCCCACCGCGCCGTAATAGCTTGCGGCAGATGCGCCAAGGCCTATCACGGGCACACCCAGCCGCACCGTCACCTCTACCACGCCGCGATGGCGGTTCAGGCCAGCGGTGGTCAGCGCGTGGCGGGCGAGGGTTTCCGAGGCTTCGTCAAAGCCGCCATCCTCATCAAATGCGGCTTCCAGCAGGCATTCCACCGTCTGCGCGGTCAACTGGTCCACAATCGCCTGCGCCAGCGTGGGGCCATCAGGCGCAATCCGGTCACCCGAACCATTGCGCCGCTTGGCCAGCAGTTTCAGCGCTTTATGGGACGCCGTGGCATCCCAGGCCCCAAGCCCGCCCAGCACATGACTGGCATCTGACGGCGTCACCCCCGCAATCATCACCAGCCCCCGCGCCACCAGCCGCTCCATCGCTGCCACCTCAAGCCGTGACGACAGCGCTTGCGCCAAAGGCATGGCATCCTTGACCCGGGCCAGGACATTGGCCTCGCGGCTGGTCAGGCCGCCGGTCTGGCCATGCATCGGGATCACAAAGCGCCCGTCAAACTCACCCGCGTTGTCGGATGACAGCCAGCGGTCAAGGGCCGTATGCACCATCGGCCCGTGGTCCACCGCCAGCAACGACACCGGGATCAGCCGCCTTGGCCCCAACCGCAAACCGCCTGTCAGGCCCGAGCTGACAAGATGCACCTCGCTGTCGCCACCAAGGCCCACGGTGCGCATCGCCACCGCCTCAACCATGGTGCGCAACCCGCCGATACGGGCGCCTTCTGGGTCAATCTCTGGCAAGCCGTTGCGCAGCAGGGCCACGTCGGTCGTCGTCCCGCCGATGTCGCTGACAAGCGCGTCCGAGGCCCCTGTCAGCCAGCGCGCCCCCACGATACTGGCGGCAGGGCCTGACAGGATCGTCTCGATCGGGCGTTCGCGCACCATGGCGGCTGAGATCAGCGCCCCGTCGCCGCGCACCACCATCAAAGGGGCGGTGATGCCCACGGCCTGCAAATGCCGCTCACAGGCCGCCACCAGCCGGTCAATCATCCCGATCAGGCGGGCGTTCAGCACCGCCGTCAACGCCCGCTTAGGCCCGTTCAGCTTGGCGGAAAGCTCGTGCGAGCAGGTCACCGGACGGCCCGACACCCGGCGGATCAGATCGCGCGCCGCAATCTCATGCGCGGGGTTGCGGGTGGCAAAGCGGCTGGCCACGGCAAAACCCATGACATCGCCCGACAGGTCCAGCACAGCCCGTTCCAGCACGGCCATGTCCAAGGGGGCAGCCTCGCCCCCGGCATGGTTGTGGCCGCCCGACAGACGCACCACGGGGTCGCCCTTCAAAGCCTCGATCAAGCCGCCGCGTTCCAGATCATCGGCGTCAAAGCCTATGAAAATCAAGGCCACACGGCCGCCCTGCCCTTCAACCAGCGCGTTGGTGGCCAGCGTCGTCGACAGTGATACCATGGCAATCTGCGCCGCAGACACGCCCGCCCCCGCCAAAGCCGCATCCACCGCCCGGCCAATGCCCAAGGCCAGATCGGCCCGCGTGGTCAGGGACTTGGCCTTGCCGATCACGGCATCCGCCGCCTCATCAAGGATCACCGCATCGGTGTAGGTGCCGCCGGTATCGACACCCAGAAGATAGGCCATTCGCGCATTCCAGTCTTTTGTTCGGAGTGTACATAAGGCCAAGTGCTGCCATGAACAGGTCCAGACGCGACGCAACAGGTCGCCCAGCGGCATTACCTTGGCGCAGCAGCCCGGCGCAAACGGTCATTTATGGCACGGCCAAGGCCGGTGTCGGGGATGGGTGCTACGGCAATCGGGCGACCAAGGGCGATACGGTCCGCCTCGCGCAGCAGGTGAAACAGGTTCGCCGCAGCCTCCACAAGGTCACCCGAGGCGGACAGATTGAGGTCCGCCAGCCCCGGCCCGAAACCCAGCCGCACCTCGCCGGGGCGGTGGTCGGCAGCCTCCAGCCGGACCGGCGCTTCGGGCGCATAGTGGCTGGCCAGTTGGCCCGGCGCATTGGGGCGCGGTCCGTGGCCACCGATGACCAAGGGCCCGACAAGCGCCTCAATCTCCTCAACCGCAACACCACCGGGGCGCAGCAACTCGGTCTGCGCGAACACGCCAAGGATCGTCGATTCCACCCCAACCGCGCAGGAACCACCATCAATCACGGCTGCAATCCGGCCTGACAGGCCATCGACCACATGCGAAGCGCGTGTCGGTGACACCCGGCCCGACGGATTGGCCGAGGGTGCCGCAAGCGGCCCGCCAAACGCCGCAATCAATGCGCGGGCTACCGAATGGGCGGGCAGCCTTATGGCGACGGTGGGCAGTTCGGCGGTGACATAGGGCGACAGGCCCGCATCCGCCCGCAGCGGCAGCACCAGCGTCAGGGGGCCGGGCCAGAAGCGGGCGGCCAAAGCCTCGGCCCGGTCGTCGAACACCGCCAGACGACGGGCCATGTCCATGCCTGACACATGGGCGATCAGCGGGTTGAAACGGGGCCGCCCCTTGGCCTCATATATCCGCGCCACGGCAAGGTCAGACCTTGCATCGCCGCCCAGCCCGTAAACCGTTTCGGTCGGGAAGGCCACCAGCCGTCCCTGCCGCAGCAGCGCCGCTGCTTGCGCAATGCCCGCCGCATCGGGGGCCAAGGTTGCAGTCGTCTGCATTTTGACGCAGCGTCTTTCTTGCTGGAACCCGGAAGTGGGATAGGCGTAGACCTGCGCAGCTTTACCCCGCGCCGCCCCCCTTGTGAAGCAGCCCTTCAGACGGAGCCCCGATGCCCTACCAAGCCCCCCTGTCGGACTACCGCCTGCTGCTGCCTTTGCTGGGCTTTGCCCAAGTCACCGCTACCGTCCGTTTCGCCGAAGCCACCCCCGACACGGTCGAGGCGATATTGCTTGAGGCGGCCCGCCTGTCCTCCACCATCCTCGCCCCCCTGAACCGTGCCGGAGATCTGCACCCCGCCACCTTGGAAAACGGCAGCGTCCGCACCTCTCCGGGCTTTGCCGAAGGGTTCAAGGCCATGGCCGAGGGCGGCTGGATCGGCATGTCAGCCTCACCCGGGTTTGGCGGGATGGGATTGCCGATCACGCTGGCCACTTGCGTGAACGAGATGACAGGCTCGGCTTGCCTTGCCCTGCAACTGAACCCCCTTTTGACCCAAGGCCAGATCGAAGCGCTGGAACATCACGCCAGCCCGGACATTCAGGCGCTATACATCCCCAGGCTGATTTCCGGCGAATGGCATGGCACCATGAACCTGACAGAACCGCAGGCCGGGTCAGATGTGGGCGCGCTGCGGGCGCAGGCCGTGCCCAACGGCGACGGCACCTATGCGGTGACGGGCGAGAAGACCTATATCTCGTGGGCCGATGCCGATTTCTGCGCCAACACCTGCCATCTGGTGCTGGCCCGCCTGCCCGATGCAGCACCCGGCACCAAAGGCATCAGCTTGTTCATGGTGCCGAAATTCCTGCCCAATCCCGACGGCTCGCTGGGCGCGCGCAACACGCTGAAGGTGGTGCGGCTAGAGCATAAGCTGGGCCTGCACGGATCGCCGACCGCGGTCATGGCGTTTGACGGGGCCACGGGCTGGCTGATCGGCGCGCCGCACCGGGGTATGGCCGCCATGTTCACCATGATGAACAACGCAAGGCTTGGCGTCGGCGTGCAGGGCGTTTCAGTTGCCGAGGCGGCCTTTCAGCAGGCGCTGACCTATGCGCAAGACCGCAAGCAAGGCCCGACCGCATCCGGCGAGGCAGGCATCATCGGCCACGCCGATGTGCGCCGGATGCTGATGGAGATGAAGGCTGAAACCTTTGCCGCACGGGCGATAGCCCTGTCCTGTGCGGTGGCCATCGACATGGGCCGCGCCACCGGCGATGCCACATGGCAGGCGCGGGCGGCGTTCCTGACACCTTTGGCCAAGGCTTGCGGCACCGACACCGGGCACACCGTGGCGCAAATGGGCATTCAGGTGCATGGCGGAATGGGCTTCATCGAAGATACGGGGGCGGCGCAGTTCGCCCGCGATGTCCGGGTAACCTCGATCTACGAAGGCACCAACGGCATTCAGGCGCTTGACCTTGTGGGCCGCAAGATGATGGACGGCGGGGCAGTGGCCTACGCGCTGCTGAACGAGATGGCCGGGGCGGCGGGAAATGCTTCGGCAGACCTGTCAGCCCCGTTGCTGGGCGCGGTCACGGCGTTGCGGGCCGCGACCGCCACGCTTCTGGCGCAAACTGCGCAAGACAGGGCGGGCGCTGCGGTGGCCTATCAGCGCGCCTTTGCCCAAGTGCTGGGCGCGTATTTCCACCTGCTGGCGGCGCAGGCCGACCCGTCTCGGCTGCCACTCGCCCGCTTCGCCATGACCCGCCTGCTGCCCCGCCATGCCGCTTGGTTGGCCGAGGCCAGTACAGGTGCCGCAGGCCTTTATGATCTGACACCCGAGGCACTTTCCACATGACGCAAGACCTGCACTTCCCTTTCCCCGACGCCCCGGCCGAGTTTCAGGCCGTAACGGTGGCCCCCGGCATCCTGTGGCTGCGCCTGCCGCTGCCAATGGCGCTGGACCATGTCAACGTCTATGCGCTGGATGATGGCGACGGCTGGACCATCGTTGACACCGGCATGTCGTCCAAACGCACCAAGGCCATCTGGCAAGGCCTGATGGCGGTGACGCTGGGGGCCAAGCCCGTCACTCGGCTGATCGTCACCCATCATCACCCCGACCATGTGGGCCTTGCGGGCTGGTTTCAGGCGCAGGGGGTTGAACTGCTGATCCCGCGCACCGCTTGGCTTTACGCCCGCATGTTGACGCTGGACGAACAGCGCGAACATTCCCCCGAATCGCTGCTGTTCCAGACCCGCGCGGGCATTGACCCCGATGACATGAGCACCCGCGCCCGCGAGCGCCCGTTCAACTTCTGCGACGTGGTGGCCTTGATGCCGCTTGGCTTCACCCGGCTGGAACAGGGCCAGACCCTGACCGCCGCAGGACGGCGCTGGCAGGTGCATCTGGGTCACGGCCACGCCCCCGACCACGCGACGTTGTGGAGCCTTGATGACAACGTCATCCTTGGCGGCGACCAGTTTCTTGCCACCATCACCCCCAACATCGGCGTCTATGCCACCGAGCCCGAGGCTGACCCGCTGTCCGAATGGCTGGCCTCGTGCCGCCACTTCGCCACCCTTGCCCGCCCGGACCAGCTTGTGCTGCCCGGCCACAAACTGCCCTTCACCGGCCTGCCCGCACGGCTGGACCAGATCATCGCCTCGCACGAAACCGCCCTGACCCGGCTTGCGGCGCATCTGGCCACGCCCGCCACGGCGGCCGAGTGTTTTGCGCCCCTGTTCCGCCGCACCATTGGCCCGTCCGAGTTCAGCCTTGCGCTGGCCGAGGCGCTTGCCCACCTCAACTGCCTGTTGCAGCGGGGTCGTGTCACCCGCTACCTGTCCGCTCAAGGGGCCTGGGTCTGGCAGGTCAACGTCTGACCTGATCCTGGCCCTACCCTGACCCAGTCCTGAACCGGGTGAATTCAGACCACTTGCCCCCGTGACAGGCCCCGACTTATCGGGTAAGGCCTTGGGCAAAGGTCTGACGACCATCAACAGTTTGGCAAATCAGGAGGCAGTCCACATGGACGAACACGTTCCGGGCAGCATGGACATCCGCGCACAGGAAAAGACATTCAAGGGCTTTCTTCGCATGGTCACCTGGGGTGCCGTGATATCGGTGCTTATCCTGATCCTGATGGCCCTTGCCGACAGCTGACTTTTACAAGCCCGATCCAAATGCCGGCTCTGCGGGCAGCCGCTGCGGGCAGCCGCTGCGGGCCATGATTGAGTGCCGCCTGTGCGGGCCATCTGTGGCGTATTAATTTTCTGATGCCTTGATCCATGAACGGGTGACCTGATGTTGAGCCGCCTTCTTGTCCTTGTCGCCGTTGCCTTTCTGTCGGCCTGCGGGGCGGATCACAAATGGGCCAGTGATGCAGAGGTCGCCGCTGCCCGCTATGTCGCAGGGCCTCCGGCGACGATAACCCTGATCACCTCGATCAACGGACGCAGCGGATCTGGCGCGCATTCGGGCCTGTTGATCAATGGCAGTCAGCGTGTGCTGTATGACCCCGCCGGATCGTGGGAACTATCGGACGGTTTTGCGCCGGAACGGGCCGACCTGCACTATGGCATGTCGCAGCCCGCCCTTGCCAGCTATCTGAAATATCAGTCCGACAGCGTTTTTCACATCGTTTTGCAAACGGTTGTGGTGACCCAGGCCGTGGCCGATCAGGCGATTGCCGCCGCGATTGTGCAGGGTGCGGCACCAAAGGCCGATTGCAGCAACTCGATCTCGATCATCCTGCGCAAGCTGCCCGGGTTCGAATCCATGCCCCACACTTTCTTCCCCAACGCCCTGTCGCGCGGCATGGCCAAACTGCCGGGTATCCATGAACAGACGCTTGAGGAAGTCACCTACGATCAGTCGATTTCCCTGCTGACCACCAACGATTCGGTTCCCCCGGCAACGAACTGACCCTGCCCCGCTGCTGGAGTTCGGGCGGCAGCGGGGCAGGGTCTCGGGTGGCAGGATCTCGGGGGCGTGAATGAGGTAAGCTTGCGTATTTTCGGCGTGATCCTTGCAGGCGGACAGTCGCGTCGGATGGGCGCTGACAAGGCGCTTGCGGTACTGGCGGGCCGCCCGATGGTCGCATGGGTGGCAGAGCGGTTTGACCCGCAGGTTGAAGCTTTGGCCATCTCTGCCAATGATGACCCCAGCCGCTTTGGCTTTCTGGACCTGCCGGTTTTGCCCGATGTCAACCGCAAAGGCCCGCTGTCGGGCATTCTGTCCGGCTTGATCTGGGCCGCGCCCCTCGGGGCCACCGCCATCGTGTCGGTGCCTTGCGACGGGCCTTTCCTGCCGCCCGATCTGGTGCCGCGCCTGTGCCTTGCGGCCGAAGGCGGGGTGCCCGCCATGGCAACCTCGGGCGCTGACCTGCACCCGGCCTGTGCGATCTGGCCGGTGTCACTGATCCCGGCGCTGACGCAATTCCTTGCATCGGATGCCGTACCGCGCCTGCGGGATTTCGCAAATGCCCATGGCGCAGGGCTGGCCACCTTCCCGCCGGGCAGCTTTACCAATGCCAACACGCCGCAGGACCTTGCCGATTTGCAGGCGCGTCTGGCGGGCAAGCGATGACCGCGTTCGACCTTGTGGCGGTGGTGGATTGGTCGGCCTCAGCCGCCTCCCCCCGACACCGTCCGCAGGCGGATGCAATCTGGCTGGGGCTGGCCTCATCAAAGGGGGTGCAGACCGGCTACCACCCCTCGCGCCAGGCGGCCGAGGCTGCTATAAAGGCGCTGATCCTGCAAGCATTTCAGGCCGGGCAAAGCCTGCTTCTGGGCTTTGATTTCCCCATTGGCTACCCCGATGGCTTTGCTACCCGCCTGACCGGCACCTCAGGTGCTGCTGCCGTCTGGCAGTGGCTTGCGGCCGAGATTACCGATGGGCCGGACAACCGCAACAACCGCTTTGCCGTGGCCGATGCGATCAACCAGCGCTTTGGCGGCAGTGGTCCGTTCTGGGGCAGGCCCGAAAGCCAGCCATTCCCGCACCTGCCCAGCCGCAAGACGGTGGATTATGCCGCCCTTGGGCTGCAAGAACGGCGGCGGGTTGAAAAGCTGGTGCCCCGCGCCCAACCGGTCTGGAAGCTGTACACCACCGGGGCGGCCGGCGGGCAAAGCCTGATGGGGCTGCCGATGATCCACCGCCTGTCGCAGCTGCCCGGCACCGCTGTCTGGCCCTTCACCCCGCCTGCCCCGGTGACCCTGGCCGAGATTTACCCCTCGCTTCTTGCCCCGGCTGTGACGGCAGCGCTTGGCCCCGGCGTCATCAAGGACGAGGTGCAGGTCCGCCTTCTGGCGCAAGCGCTGTGGCGGCTGGGCCAGACCGGCCAACTGGCCCCCCTGCTGGCCGGTCCACCGCCCGAAGCCCGCCACGACGAGGGCTGGATTCTGGGCGCCGGCGCCGCCGACACCCTGCGGGCCGCCCTATGACCGAAGGCTACCGCCTGCAACTGGGCCTGCCCGGCAACCTGCGGGCTGCGGCGGCGCGGCTGTACTGGCAGGCCTTTGGCAGCAAGCTGGGCCTGGTCATGGGGCCAGAAGCCCGGGCGCTGGCCTATCTGCACCGCGTGATCCGGGCCGACCATGCCATCGTTGCCATTTCCGACAGCGGACGGCTTTTGGGCATCGCCGGGTTCAAGACCCCGCAAGGCAGTTTCGCCGCTGGCACCCCGGACGAGATGCGCGCCAGTTACGGCATCTTTGGTGGCACATGGCGGGCGCGTCTGCTGGGCTTTCTGTCGGATGAGATTGACAACGAGAACTTCCCGCTTGACGGCCTTTGCGTGGTGGATGACCGGCACGGTCAGGGCATAGGCTCTGCCCTGATGGGTGCCATTGCCGCCGAGGCGCGCTTACGCGGCTATGGCGCGGTCCGGCTGGATGTGATTGACGGCAACACACGGGCGCAGGCGCTATATCACCGTCTGGGCTTTGTCGAAACCCGGCGGGCCGAGATTGGCCTCCTGCGCCATATCTTCGGTTTCCGGGCCGCCGTGACGATGGTGCGCCAGCTTTAGCGCCTTACCCGACCAAGGCCGCCGATTGCACCCAATAGTCGGGATTGTGGAAGGACAAGGCGTTTGCAGCGGCTTCAGACTGCGCCTTGTCTTCGAAAAGTCCAAAGCAGGTCGCACCTGATCCCGACATCCGCGCCAAAAGGCAACCGGGCTGGGCCGCCAAAGTGGCGATCACAGTGCCAATCTCGGGCGCAAGACCACGGGCGGCAGGCTCCATATCATTGCGGCACAGATGCAGATAGGCGGCCAGTGCTGCGGCATCATGCAGGCCAACAGGTGCGGGCAGTGCGGGGTTGTCCCGGTTGGTCATGGCGCGGAACACATCCGCCGTGCCCAGTCCAACACCGGGGTTGACCAGCACCACATGCGCAGGCGGCAGGCGAACCGGCGTGATCTTCTCGCCAATCCCTTCCATCCGGGCCGCCACCCCTGACAGGCACACCGGCACATCCGCCCCAAGCGCCAGCACCTCCGCCGCCGAGGGCACATCACAGCCATAAAGCGCCGCCAGCGCCGAAAGCGTTGCCGCCGCGTCTGCCGACCCGCCGCCAATGCCCGAGGCGAGGGGCAGCCGCTTGTTCAGGGTGATCGCCGCCCCGCGCCCCATCAGCGCGGCCGCCCGCAGCACCAGATTGTCCGGCCCCGCCGAAAGCCCTGATGCCATCGGGCCCGCCACCGTCAGGCTTAAACTGCCCAAGGCCTCAACCCGCACCACATCGCCGAAATCTGCAAACGCCACCAGACTGTCCAAAAGATGATAGCCATCCACCCGCCGTCCGGTGACATGCAGCGCCAGATTGATCTTCGCCCGGGCTATCCGTTCAACCGCCATTCATGCCCGCAGCTTTTTCGTCCTTCAGCACCTGATCCAAGCCCACATCCAGCTTGCGGGTGATCCTTGCCACGTCCTTGTCTTCCGGTTTGAACGACAGGGCGCGGTGCCATTGGTATTGCGCCTCGCGCTTGCGGCCCACCATCCAGTAGACATCGCCCAGATGATCGGTCACCACCGGATCGACAGGCATCAGGACGGACGCCTTTTCCTGCGGCACCACCGCATCCCCATAGCGGCCCAGCCGGAAATAGGCCCAAGCCAGACTGTCGATGATATAACCCTGATCGGGTGCCGCATCGACGGCCTTCTGGATCATCGCAAGGGCCACATCAAGGTTCTCGCCCCGGTCAACATAGCCGTAACCCAACTCGTTCAACAGACGCGGCTCGTTCGGGGCAAGGGCGAGGGCGGCCTTGTAATCAGCCTCGGCCGCGGGCCAGTTGCCCTGTTCAAAGTTGCAGCCGCCGCGTCGGTAGTACATCGGCCAATCGCCCGGCACAGGCGCGGTGATCAGGCCAATCGCCTGCGAATAGACCGCAATCGCCGTGTCGCAGTGACCCTGACGACGCAAAGCATCGCCATAAGCGGTCAGCACGCCGGAATCCTTGGGGTGCGTATCGGCCAGCAGTTTCAACAGCCCGACCGCCACATCAACCTTGCCGGCCTCGATGCTGGAATTCGCCTGCCCCACCACAGCCGAGATATAGGCGGCATCGCCCACCGGAACCTTGGCAAAAGCCTCGGCGGCCAGATCATATTGTTGCAGCTTGTCCAAAAGGCGGGCGGTCATCAGTTGCGCCTCGATATGGTCAGGGCGCAGGGCGGTGGCGATGCGGGTGTTGATCAGGGTGAAGGTGTCATCGGCCTGATCGGCCAGAACGGTGGCAAGGGTGAAAAACGCCTCGGCCAGACCTTCCTGCGGGGTGCGGGCCACATCGAAGGGCACCGGCTGGCCCGCAGCCAACCTGCGGCGCAGGTCGGCCAGCCCGTCATCCAGAACGGGGCCATAGATGCGGTCAATCAGCGCCACGCCGTCCGGCCCGCGCTCCAACTGGCTAAGGATTTCGACATGCGCCAGCACTCCGCGCCGCAAACCGTTGATCGCGTCTGCCCTTGGATCGGACAACAGCTTTTCCGCACCCTCGAAATCGCCGGTCTGCGCCAGAGCCAGCGCCTTGTGATACAGGCCGAACGTCGCCATCCCCGGAGTGGCTACGACCTTGTCGAACGCGGCAGAGGCGTCAGACATCTTGCCGGTGCCTACTTCGGCCCAGGCGGTGATCAGCCCATCCATCAACTGGCCAATCGAGGCACCACCGGCCTGCGCTTTCAAGATACCCGCGAAATCGCCGTTCGCCGCGTCATCCGTCAGAATGGTCATCGCGGCGATCTGGCTTTTTGACCCCAGCGCCTGCAACGTGCGGGCCAGCTTGGCGGCCTCGGCCACATGGCCCTGCGCCAGAAGGGCAGTCACGGCCCCTGCCAGCAGATCAGGGTTCTGCGGATCAACCTGCAACGCCACGCCGTACCAATAGGCCGCCGCCGCGAAATCATGGGCACCACTGGCCTGCCGCGCCGCAAGATAAGCGCCCGCACTGTCGGGCTGGTCCGCCACATCGGCGGTCTTTGTGGCCGGGGTTGTTGTGGCAGTCGTTGCCGCAAGCAAAGGACCGCCCGCCAGCCCTAGGGCAAAGCCCATGGCAAGGCGCAACGCGAGGATCAGGGACAGGGTGGGACGCGGCATAAGGGCTCCTCTGGCGATGCCTTACGCTAAAGGGGCAAGGGCAGAAGGGCAATGCGGCCCGTTGGACTTACCCCGGGCCGCACATGACGTTTCGGTGAGAGATTTCACATATTGGGATAGTTCGGCCCGCCACCGCCCTGTGGCGTCGTCCAGATGATATTCTGCGACGGGTCCTTGATGTCGCAGGTCTTGCAATGCACGCAGTTCTGGAAGTTGATCTGAAAGCGCGGCTCGCGGCCTTCTTCGCGGATCACCTCGTACACGCCAGCCGGGCAATAGCGCTGTGCGGGTTCATCATACTGCGGCAGGTTCACCAGGATCGGGATGCCGGGGTCTCGCAGCTTCAAATGCGCTGGCTGATCCGGGTCATGGTTGGTGGACGAGTAGGCAAGGTTGGTCAGCCGGTCAAACGACAGCACGCCATCCGGCTTGGGATAGTCGATCTTCGGAAACTTCGCGGCAAGGCCGGTGGCCGCCGCGTCGGTCTTGCGATGCCGCATGGTGCCAAAAGCCGTCAAGCCAATTGTGTTCAGCCACATGTCCAGCCCACCGCCCAACAAACTGGCGACCAGCCCATAGTTCGACCACAACGGCTTGACGTTGCGCACTTTCTTCAGGTCCTGGCCAATCGCCCCGCCCCGCACTTCGGTTTCATACGCGGCAAGTTCATCGCCCCGACGCCCGGCGCTGATCGCAGCATAAGCCGCCTCAGCCGCGGCCTTGCCTGACAGCATGGCGTTGTGGTTGCCCTTGATGCGCGCCACGTTGACCAGCCCTGCCGAGCATCCCAGCAGCGCCACGCCCGGTGCCACCATCTTGGGGATCGACTGCCAACCGCCTTCCGAAATTGCCCGCGCACCGTAAGCCACCCGCTTGCCGCCCTTCAAAAGGTCAGCCACCATCGGGTGATGCTTGAAACGCTGGAATTCCATATAGGGGTACAAGTGGGGGTTCTCATAATTCAGGTGAACCACAAGACCGATGTAAACCTGATTGTTCTCAAGGTGATAGATAAAGCTGCCGCCGCCCGCGTTCTTGCCAAGGGGCCAGCCCATGGTGTGGATCACCCGGCCCTCGTGGTGCTTGGCGGGGTCGATCTGCCAGATTTCCTTCATGCCAAGGCCATATTTCTGGAAGGTCTTGTCCTTGTAAAGGTCGTACTTGGCGATCACCTCTTTCGACAGACTGCCGCGCACGCCTTCGGACAGAAAGACATACTTGCCCGCCAGCACCATCCCCGGTTCATACGACGGGCCCGGCGTGCCATCGCGGTTCTTGCCAAACTCACCCGCCACCACGCCGCGCACTTCGCCATCAGCCCCGTAAACCAGTTCCGAGCACGACATGCCCGGAAAAATCTCAACCCCCAAAGCCTCAGCCTGCTGTGCCATCCAGCGGCAGACATTCGCCATCGAAACGATGTAATTGCCGTGGTTGTTCATCAAAGGCGGCATCGGCCAGTTCGGGATGCGAATTTGCCCGGCTGGCCCGAGGATGTAGAAGTTATCCTCGGTCACCGCCGTCTTGATCGGCGCACCACGTTCTTTCCAGTCCGGGATCAGAGCGTTCAGCCCCGAAGGGTCCAGCACCGCGCCCGACAGGATATGCGCGCCAACTTCGGAACCTTTTTCAAGCACCACGACCGACAGGTTCGCATCCAGCTGTTTCAGCCGGATCGCGGCAGACAGGCCAGAGGGGCCAGCACCCACGATGACCACGTCATATTCCATCTCTTCGCGTGACGTGTCCGGTGCCATGACCATCTCCTGCAAATCGGTTAGGGTTCCTTGCCCTATGCCAAAGGCAGGGTCAACGCTGTGGCGCAACGAACAACCCATCCTTCGCAGGCCAGCCGCAACATTCTATCGCGCAGGCGACGATCCGCCGTTAATTCGCGCCCTGCCCCTTGCAATCGCTGCGACTTCGGGCTTTCTAGATGGACGCAGGGTCATGGTCCGGAACGGGCCGTGGCCTTTTATTTGATTGAGTGGGCCTATGGAAAAGATTCCGCTGACGCGCGCAGGGTTCACCCTGCTGGACGACGAGTTGAAGCAGTTGAAATCGGTGGAACGCCCCGCCGTGATCCGCGCCATCGCGGAGGCGCGCGAACATGGCGACCTGTCGGAAAACGCAGAGTACCACGCCGCCCGCGAAAAGCAGAGCTTTATCGAGGGCCGGGTCAAGGAACTGGAAGCCGTTATGTCCCGGGCCGAGGTGATCGACCCGTCCAAATTCACCGGCGGCGTCAAGTTTGGCGCCATGGTTGTGGTGGCGGATGAGGAGTCGGGCGAAGAAAAGACCTTCCAGATCGTGGGCGAGGTCGAGGCTGATCTGGAACGCGGCCTTCTGAACATCCGCTCGCCGTTGGCGCGGGCGCTGATCGGCAAGGAAAAGGGCGATTCTGTCGAGGTCAAAACCCCCGGCGGCCAGAAAAGCTATGAAATCCTGAGCGTGCGCTTCGTCTGAACCTTTAGGCCGGGACGCCGTCGCCGCAGGGCTGTTGGCCTTGGCTATTTGCGCATGACGTGGGAAGGTCAGCCGTAGATCAGCCTGCTTAGCGTCTGATGTCGGTAACGGATCAAGGATGCCAAACAAACCCATCAAAGTCGCCACGTTGCAGGACCCGTCCAAGAACAGCGTGAAAAACCGCGCGCTGGACTGGGCCGCAGGGTTTTTCTCGGCGGTCTGGCTCTTGGGAGTTGGGCTTTACGTCTGGTCTGGCCTTAGCCCGGCAGGCGTCATCGGCATGGCGATGACTGCGTTGGTGGTGGTGGCGCCGCTGGCTTTGGCGTGGTTCACCGTCTTGACCGTAAAATCCATCCGCAGCCTGCGGGCCGAGGCTGCGCGGCTGCAAGGTACGGTGGATGCGATGCGGGTATCCTATGCCTCGGCCCAGCAGCAGACGCTGGCTGCGGCCGCGATGCGCGGGGCGGGGCGTCCGGCAGGGTCTGTTGCAGGGTCTGTGGCAAGTCCTGTGGCAGGGTCTGTGGCAGCACCTTTCGCTGGGACTTTGGCAGAGCGCAGCGCGGATGAGACGGCTTCCAGCGAAGCTTCGGTGCCCTTCTCATCCCGCCGGGATGGTGGTTTGACGGAGCCCTCGGCGGATCGCAAATCCGCCATGCTGCCGCCGCGCCCTGCCTTGCCCGGCGAAGAGCAGCCCGGTCTGGCATTGGGCACGCCGATCGACGATCAGCAAGCCCCGCTGTCCATGCAGGATTTCCTGCGCGCCATCCACTTCCCGGAAGGCCCCGAGGACAAGGCCGGGTTTCAGGCCCTGCGGCTGGCGCTGACCGACCGCACCAGCGCCAAACTGATCCGCGCCGCACAGGATGTGCTGACGCTGCTGGCGCAGGAAGGCATCTATATGGATGACCTGTCGCCGGACCGCGCCCGCCCCGAACTGTGGCGCCAGTTCGCCGCCGGAGAGCGGGGCCGAACCATCGCAGGCCTTGGCGGCGTGCGCGACCGGTCCTGCCTTTCCCTGACCGCGACCCGTATGCGCGAGGACGCCGTCTTCCGCGACGCCGCGCACCACTTCCTGCGGTCGTTCGACAAGGCGATTGCAGCGATGGAACCCCACGCCAGCGATGCTGAGTTGAGCACGCTGTCCGACACCCGCACCGCCCGCGCCTTCATGCTGTTTGGCCGGGTGACGGGCACGTTCGACTAGTCCTGACGCGGAAACCTGCTGTATCAAGGCTGGGGGGTTTCACACCCCCCAGACCCCCTGTGGAGTATTTGCGCCTCGGTGAAGGGGAAAGCGCTTCAGTTGACGCGGCTGACGACGTAATCGGCGAGGTCGGACAGGGTTTGGCGCAGGGGGTGCGCGGGCAGGATCGCCAGTGCCCGGCGGGCTTTATTGGCCCAGGCAAAGGCCTCGTCCCGGGCGGCTTGCAGGCCGCCGGTTTGGGTGAGCAGGGTGATGGCATGGTCAAGATCGCCGCCCTGCTGGTCACCCTTTTCGATCACGCGGGTCCAGAAGGCGCGCTGTTCGGTTGTGGCGCGGGCGACGGCCTTGATCACCGGCAGCGTTACCTTGCGTTCGCGGAAGTCGTCACCGGTGTTCTTGCCGATCTGGGCCGAGGTGCCGCTGTAATCCAGAAGGTCGTCGGCGATCTGGAAGGCGATGCCCAGCGCGTCGCCATAGTCGTAAAGGGCGCGGACCTGATCCTCGGGGGCGGAGGCGATGACGCCGCCGACCTCACAGGCGGCGGCGAACAGGGCGGCGGTCTTGCCGCGCACCACTTGCAGGTAGATGGCTTCGTCGGTGTTCAGATTCTGGGCGGCGGTCAGTTGCAGAACCTCGCCCTCGGCAATGGTGGCGGAGGCGTTCGCGAGGATATCAAGGACGCGCAATGTGCCGGTTTCCACCATCAACTGAAAGCTGCGCGCAAAAAGGTAATCGCCGACCAGAACGGAAGATTTGTTGTCCCACAAGAGGTTGGCCGTTGGCCTGCCCCGGCGCTGGCTGCTTTCGTCGACCACGTCGTCATGCAACAGGGTCGCCGTGTGAATGAACTCTACTGTCGCGGCCAGCTTGATATGATGATCACCTTGGTAGCCGCTGATCCGGGCTGCGGCCAGCGTCAGCATCGGGCGCAGACGCTTGCCACCGGCCTCGACCAGATGGGCGGTCACTTCCGGAATGCGCGGCGCGTGTCTGGAGGCCATCCGCGCGCGGATCAGCACGTTTACGGCGGCCATATCCGCAGCCAGAGCGTCCGCAAGGTCGTCCTGAGGCCTTGGTTGTGCCTGTTTGTTCCCCATCGCGTTCATCGCTTTCCCTTAAGTCTTGACCCAACCGTCTCGACACGGCGCGCAGGGTTCCGTAAGTCTGGCCCATGCGCCTGTTGTTACGCACCAATGACCCGACCCTGATTGCCTTCGCCCAAGCCCTGCTTGCGGGCGAGGGTATAGCGGCGTTTGAAATGGACGTCCACATGAGCGTCCTGGAAGGATCGAGCTTTCTGCTGCCGCGCCGGTTGATGGTGGCGGACCGCGACCACTTTGTGGCCCAAGCCGTGCTGCGCGACAATGACTTCCCGCAGGACTGCCTGCCGGGATGAGCGGCGATCTGACGCACGACGCCTTTCTGTGTGGGCGGTTGCACCTGTGGCAGCCAAGGCGCGGCTACCGGGCCGCCACTGATGCCGTGCTGCTGGCCGCCGCCTGCCCGGCCATAGCGGGCGAACGGGTGCTGGACTTGGGCTGCGGCGCCGGGGCGGCATCGTTGTGCCTTGCCGTCCGGGTGCCGGGGCTGGTGCAGACCGGGTTGGAATTGCAGGAGGATTACGCCAGGCTTGCCCGGCGCAATGCGGATGAGAATGGCGTGGCTTTGACGGTGGTGACGGGCGACCTGACCGAGATGCCTGCCGCTTTGCGGGTGGGCTTTGACCATGTAATTGCCAATCCGCCATGGTATCCACGCTGCGGTTCGCCCTCACCCGACAGCGGGCGCGATGTGGCGTTGCGGGCGGAACTGCCGTTGGGCGACTGGGTGGCTGCGGCATCGCGGCGGCTGGACCCGGGCGGCTGGCTGACGATGATCCTTGGCGCGGATGGCCTGCCGCAGGTTCTGGGGGCGCTTGGGTCGCGTCTGGGCTCGGCCGTTGTGCTGCCGATTGCCGCGCGTGAGGGGCGGCCGGCGCTGCGCATCATCCTGCGGGCAAGGAAGGGCGGCAAGGCGGCCTTCCGCCTGCTGGCCCCGCTGATCACCCATCAGGGTGCGGCACATGACGGCGACCGTGAAAGCTATACCCCACGCGCCAACGAGATTCTGCGCGAAGGGGCGGCACTTTCGGCAGAGTTTAGCTGAATTCTTCACGCTGCGGCGCGGGCACACGTGAAGATTTCGTGACAGATGGATGAAATCGTGCTGCACTGGGGATCTTGGAAACAGCTATCGGAGGTTCCCTATGAGCGTTGCTTCGCATGTCACTGAACTGAAACGGAAGCACGAACACCTGTCTACTGCGGTTGAAGCGGCACAGCGCCGCCCTGCGGTGGATGACCTGGAAATTGCCGAACTCAAGAAGCAGAAACTCAAGCTGAAGGAAGAAATTGCCCGGCTTACGCAGTAAGGCTTTTGCTTCCGGCGCGGGCAGCCAGTGCTGCCCCGCCGGTTATCGCCAAGGCAGCAAGGCCAAGCATCGGGGTCGCCGTCGTGTGGCCCGTGGCTATCAAGACCAGCGTTGACAGCAGGGGTGCGGCGTAGGACAGCGTGCCAAGCATCTGAATATCCCCGCGTTTCATGCCGATATCCCAGGTGAAGAAGGCCAACCCGACCGGACCTGTGCCAAGGGCAAGGGTTGCGGCCCAACCGCTGGTGCCCTGTGGCCAAGCCGTTGCCTCTAACGCCAGATGGCTGAGGGCCGACAGGATGGCCGTCAGCAGGCAGAAGACCGTAACGGCCTCGGTCGGAACCTTGCCCATCTTGCGTGACAGGACGGAGTAGCCGGCCCAGGTCAGGGCGCACAGAACCGCCAGGCCAAGGCCGGTCGCGGCCCCGGGTCCTGCGGCCATGCCGCCGCCCAGCACAATCAGCGCCGCTCCGGCGAAGGCAAGTGCTGCGCCGATCAGATGCAGCGGTCGCAAGGACTCTCCGGGCAAGAGGCCAGACAGCAGCACAATGAACAGCGGCCAAAGGTAGGCGATCAGGCCGGTTTGCGCGTAGGGCGCGATGCGGAACGCGGTGAAGTACAGGACGTGATAGCCGAACAGCCCAATCGTGCCAAAGGCATAGACCTGCCAGCCGACGCCTCGCAGCACATTGAAGCCGCGCCCGAAGGCCATCCAGATCAGACCGATCGCCCCGCCAAGGCCAAAACAGATGGCGTTCAGCTGCAAGGGCGGCACCGGGGCGGTGCCGATGGTCAGCGCCGCCAGCAGCGCCCACATCAGGATCGCCGTCGTTCCGATCAAAGTGGCGCGGGTGCGGGTCATGGGGCCTCCGGTGGCCTGCCTAACCGGAGCGCGCACAAAGGAAAAGGCCCGCCGTTGGGCGAGCCTTTCGTAGGATGGGCCATTGGCCCATGTTCCGCACCATTGGCCCATGTTCCGCACCATGGGCCAATGGCCCATCCTACCTTACCCTACTGCCTCAGACGAAGTACTGCCCGCCATTGGCCGAGATCGTCGAGCCGGTGATGAAACCAGCGTCGTCCGAGGCGAGGAACACCACGATTCGCGCAATCTCGGACGGCTCCCCAAGCCGGCCGACCGGAATTTGCGGAATAATGCGTTCGGCCAGCACCTTTTCATCAATCGCCTTGACCATGTCGGTGCCGATATAGCCCGGGCAGATCGCGTTGACCGTGATTCCGGCCCGCGCGCCTTCCTGTGCCAGCGCCTTGGTGAAGCCCAGATCGCCCGACTTGGCGGCGGAATAGTTCACCTGCCCCGCCTGCCCCTTTTGCCCGTTGATCGACGAGATGTTGACGACCCGGCCAAACTTTCGATCCCGCATCCCCGTCCACACCGGATGGGTCATGTTGAACAGGCCCGACAGGTTGGTGTCGATCACCTCCCGCCACGATTGCGGCGTCATCTTGTGGAACATCGCGTCGCGCGTGATGCCCGCATTGTTGACCAGCACGGCCACCGGGCCCAGGTCAGCCTCGACCTGCGCAATACCTGCCTTGCAGGCGTCATAGTCCGCCACCGACCACTTGTAGGTCTTGATGCCCGTCTCAGCCGTAAAAGCCTCTGCCGCCGCATCATTTCCGGCATAGTTCGCAGCCACCGTATAGCCCGCCGCCTTCAGCGCCACCGAGATCGCAGCCCCGATCCCCCGCGAGCCGCCCGTTACCAAAGCCACTTTCGACATGTCCCGTCCTCCCTTGACTTCCCTTGAAGCCTGACTACCCAAAATAGAAATGCCGCGCAAATTTATTGCGCGGCACCGTGCCTATGCGGCAATATTACGCATGCGCAGCAATCAGGCGCGCTCCAGACACATGGCAACGCCCATGCCGCCGCCAATGCACAGGGTCGCCAGACCCTTCTTGGCATCGCGACGCCCCATCTCGTGGATCAGGGTGTTCAGAATGCGCGCCCCCGAAGCGCCAATCGGGTGGCCAATCGCAATCGCCCCGCCGTTCACGTTCACAATCTCGGGGTCCCAGCCCATGTCTTTGTTCACAGCACAGGCTTGCGCCGCAAACGCCTCATTCGCCTCAACCAGATCAAGATCGGCAATCGCCCAACCCGCCTTGGCCAGCGCCTTGCGGCTGGCAAAGATCGGTCCGACGCCCATGATGGAAGGGTCAACCCCCGCCGTCGCATAAGATGCAATCCGCGCCAGAACCTTCAGGCCCCGCTTGGCCGCCTGCTCTTCCGACATCAAGAGAACCCCCGCAGCACCGTCGTTCAGGCCCGAGGCATTGGCGGCAGTCACTGTGCCATCCTTGGCAAAGGCCGGACGCAGCTTCTGCATCGACTCCAAAGTGGCGCCGTGGCGGATGTATTCGTCGGCGTCCACCACCGTGTCACCCTTGCGGGTCTTGATGATGAAGGGCACAATCTCTTCCTTGAACTTGCCCGCCTTGTGCGCCGCCTCAGCCTTGTTCTGGCTGGCCAGCGCGAACAGATCCTGCATATCACGCGAAATCTGCCACTGATTGGCGACATTTTCCGCCGTCTGGCCCATATGATAGCCGTTGAAGGCATCCCACAGCCCGTCGCGGATCATCGAGTCGATGAAGGCAATGTCGCCCATCTTGGTGCCCGCCCGCATATGGGCGACATGGGGCGACAGGCTCATGCTTTCCTGACCACCGGCGACGACGATATCGGCATCGCCCAGTTGCACATGCATCGCACCCAGTGCCACCGCCCGCAGACCTGATCCGCAGACCTGGTTCAGACCCCAGGCGCTGGCGTCCTTGGACAGACCGGCGCGGATCGCCGCCTGACGGGCCGGGTTCTGGCCTTGGCCTGCTGTCAGCACCTGGCCAAGGATCGTCTCGCTGACTTCGGCCTTGTCGATTCCAGCCCGCGCCACCAGCGCTTCAATCACCGCAGCGCCCAACTCGTGCGCCGGGGTCGCAGCAAACGCCCCGTTAAAGCTGCCAACGGCAGTCCGCGCCGCCGAAACGATCACAACATTGGTCATGGTTCCTCGCCCTCTCACATGTCCACTGCGGTGCCGTCTTCCGACGCCGCTCTGCAGCATGCCCTAGACGGGAAAGCCCGGAAAAGCAACTTCGGATGCGGGATTGCGACCGTCCAACTTGCCGCAGCGTCATGCAGCCAGTGCAACCCTGACGTGACCCCACCCGGGAACCTATGCCTCAGGCGGTCTTCATTTGCGCCTCGACCGGGGCCCAGGGCGGCCGGACCGACGGCGCGCCGAACAGATAGCCTTGCAGACAGTCCACCCCCATCAACCGCAGACATTCGGCATCCTCAGGCGTCTCAACCGACTCCGCCACGGTGAACATCTCGAAATGCTTGCCGATCCCCAGAAGCGCCTTGACCAGCGCCTGATTGTCAGGGTCCCGGGCGATCTTGCGGATGAACTGGCCGTCAATTTTCAGGATGTCGAACATGAAGTCCTTGAAATAGCGGATCGCCGTATTGCCTGCGCCGAAGTCATCCATCGCAAAGGCCACACCCTTGCGTTGCCACTCCTCCATGAAGGTCACCACAAGTTCCGGCACCGTCATGGCAGAGCTTTCGGTGATCTCCAGGATCAGCCTTTCGCCCACCGTCGGCCCCGCCTCCAGCCCTGCCTTCAAGGTCCGCACCCAGCGCGGATACCCGATCGAGCGTGCCGACATGTTGATCGCCAGCCGCAGATCAGCGTGCCTTGCCAGCGCCGTCAAGCCAAACTCCAGCGCAGCACAGTCAATCTCGCGGCCAAGTTCATGGCCCTCGATGGCGCCAATGAACTCTCCCGCCGGGATGATTCGTCCGTTGGGTTCCAGCACCCGGATCAGGCCTTCGTGAAACGCCACCCGCCTGGGGTCGCGCGTCAGAACCACCGGCTGATAGGCCAGCGCCAGCCTGCGGGTGCGGATGGCATCTTCGACCATCTGCATCGTCTCTTGATCAGCCTGATTGATCGCCACGCCCAACGGGCTTGCCATGCCAACCCGCGCCTCAAACCTTGGCTTGTCTTCGTCCGGCCGCATGCTGATTCCCCGCTGTCGTATGGGCAGCACAGGCCTGCCCATGACAAACTTCCGCCCAAAGGTTAAAGCATCGGTTAAGCCCGGCATTCATACCAAATGTGAAACAGTTAGGAAACCGCCCGTGACAAACCCGATGACCGAACGGTGCCCGTGGTGCGGCAATGACCCGCTGTACTGCGCCTACCATGATGACGAATGGGGTGTGCCCGAATGGGACGGCCGGGCTCTGTGGGAGAAATTGATCCTCGATGGCTTTCAGGCCGGGTTAAGCTGGATCACGATCCTGAAAAAGCGCGACAATTTCCGCACCGCATTTGAAGGTTTCCAGCCCGAAACCCTCGCCCGTTGGGGCGAACCCGAAATCCTCACGGCACTGGCCAACCCCGGCATCATCCGCCACCGGGGCAAGATCGAAGGCACCGTGAAGAACGCCCGCGCCTACCTGGCCCTGCAAGACAAGGCCGATTTCGCCACCCTGCTGTGGGACCATGTCGACGGCACCCCCCGCCAGAACCGCCCCGCCTCGGGCCACGATATCCCGACCGAAAGTCCGCAATCCCAAGCCATGTCGAAGATGCTGAAGAAGGCCGGCTTCACCTTCGTGGGCCCCACCATCGTCTACGCCTTCATGCAGGCCTGCGGTCTGGTCAACGACCACCTCGTGACCTGCCGCGCCCACGACCGCGTGGCAGCCCTCGCGGCAAGGCCCGCGCAACGCTAGCCCGCCCCCACCCCAAGCCCGCGCCCTTCAGCCAAGACTGCCCCCCCTTTCATACTGGCGCAAATATCCCGCAGGGGGTCCAGGGGGAGGTCGCACCTCCCCTTGGGCAGGGGGTGCGGGGGGCGGCTGCCCCCCGCTGACAACGGCCGCCGCAGGCGCTATTCTTTCAAAGCCGCAAACACCGCCCTGGCTTCAGGCGAACTCCAATCCGCCCCGCCAATCAACCGCGCCACTTCCATGCCACCGGGATTGATGATCACCGTCACCGGCAGCCCCAGAACCCCCAACTGATGCGCCAAACCTTGCGAGGGGTCGCGCAGCACGGTCAGGGTCTTGACCCCGGCCTTCTCCAGAAAGCTGTTGATCGCGGGCACCGGGTTCGGCCCGGTCGCCACCGCCACCACGGCCATATCCGGGCTGCTCAGTGCCAACCGGTCCAGCGCGGGCATCTCCTCCCGGCACGGCATGCACCAGGTGGCCCACAGGTTCAGGACCAGCCATTTGCCCTTGTAGGACGAAAGGCTCGCCGCCTGACCGGTCAGGTCCACCAAGGCCGCCGCAGGCAGGGCCTTCGGTTCCTCCAGCACCAGCTTCTCCATCGCCCCGGTCAGCAAGGCCGGGCCCACCGTCCCGGCAGATGCCACATTTGCGCAGGCCAGAAAGCCGGTATAAAGGAAAGCCCGAATGATCCGCATCCATACCTCGCAAAAGGGGGCCACCATGACCCAATCTGATAAGCCTGCCGCCAATACCATGTGGGGCGGGCGCTTTGCCAGCGGGCCGGATGCGATCATGACGGCAATCAACGCCTCAATCAGCTTTGACCAACGCCTTTACGCCCAGGACATCGCAGGCTCCCGCGCCCATGCCGCCATGCTGGCCGCTTGCGGTATCATCACAGATAGCGACGCGGACGCCATCCGGGAAGGCCTGCTCACGGTCTTGTCAGAAATCGAGGGCGGCAAGTTCACCTTCCGCACCGATCTCGAGGATATCCACCTCAACATCGAATCCCGCCTGACCGAGATCGTGGGCGAACCCGGCAAGCGCCTGCACACCGGCCGGTCCCGCAACGACCAGGTCGCCGTCGATTTCCGCCTCTGGGTCCGCGACCAATGTGACGCCGCGATTCATGGCCTCACCACCCTGATGCAAGCCTTCCTTGCGCAGGCCGAGGCCGGCGCCGACTGGGTGATGCCCGGCTTCACGCACCTTCAGGTCGCCCAGCCCGTGACCTGGGGCCACCACATGCTGGCTTACGTCGAGATGCTCGCCCGCGACCGCTCCCGCTTTGCCGACGCCCGCAAACGCATGAACGAATCCCCCCTTGGCGCGGCCGCCTTGGCCGGTACGGGCTTCCCGATCAACCGCCACATGACCGCCGCAGCCTTGGGCTTTGACCGCCCCACCGCGAACTCTCTCGACTCAGTCTCCGACCGCGACTTCGCCCTCGAATTCCTCTCCGCCTCCGCCATCTGCGCCACCCACCTGTCGCGCTTTGCCGAGGAGTTGGTGATCTGGTCCACCGCCCAATTCCGCTTCGTGAAGCTGTCGGACAAATGGACCACTGGCAGTTCCATCATGCCGCAGAAGAAAAATCCTGACGCCGCCGAGCTTCTGCGCTCCAAGATCGGCCGCATCCTGGGTGCCACGGTGGCGCTTTTTACCGTAATGAAGGGCCTGCCGCTGACCTATTCCAAAGACATGCAGGAAGACAAAGAGCAGGTGTTTGACGCCGCCGACACCCTGATGCTGTCGCTCGCCGCGATGACCGGCATGGTCACTGACATGACCGCCCAGCGCGAGGCGCTGAAGACCGCCGCCGCCTCGGGCTTTTCCACCGCTACCGACCTTGCCGATTGGCTGGTCCGCACCCTTGGCCTGCCCTTTCGTGAGGCGCACCACGTCACGGGCCGCCTTGTCGCGCTGGCCGAAAGCAAAGGCTGCGACCTGCCCGACCTGACGCTTGCCGAAACGCACACGGCGCATGTAGGCATCACACAAGAGGTCTATTCCGTGCTCGGCGTCGAAAACTCGGTCCGCAGCCGAATATCTTACGGCGGAACCGCGCCCGATCAGGTCCGCGCCCAGATTGCCCGCTGGAAAGCCGCACTGGTCTGACCTAATACCACCGTATCGTTCCAAACAAACAGGTTACCCATGTCGCGTGCAGCCATCCTCGCCCTTCTCGCCCTCGCCGCCTGCGGAGCCGAAGGCGCCCCCCAAGCCCCCGCATCCGGCGTGACGATAAGCGGAACGGCCCGCGCAGGCATCGCGCAGGAAGTCGTGACGAAGTAACGCAATTCGTGCAAATGCGGCGGCTTTTGCACGAACGCGCCATAATTCGCCCATGATCGGCAGGCAGTTTCCTATCCCGAAACAATGCGGAACAGAACCATGGCCGAGATCACTGCACCCACCAACGCACTGACCACGTCGCAGGGCCCCAAGGCGGGTGCCGGGCAAAGCCTGATGGTCGAGACGGCCCGGCGTTTCAAGGTCTCGCCCTTCCGCCAGTTCGCCGACATGGCCCGCCTGCGCGGTGGGGCATCCCGGATCAACCCGCGCGAATACTACGAATACCAGCTGTTCCGTGCCGACCTGACCCCGACCCAGAAGAAGGAATTCGTGGGCGAGACCGGGTCTTTGGCGCTGAACCTGCGCATGGCACCGCCCGCCATCACCCATATGCGCAACTTTCTGGCCGACAAGGTCGGGCTGACGGCGATGATGGGTGCGCTTGGGCTGCCAACCACCAAGGCGCAGGCCGCCTTCTCGCCCACCCGCGGCTTTGGCCTGCTGCCAACCCTGCGCAGCGCAGCCGAGGTCGAAGACTTCCTGCGCACCAAGGCCCGCTTCCCCCTGTTCGGCAAACCGATCCAGGGCGCGCAGGCCATGGGCGCGGTGATGATCCTTGGCCTTGACGGCGATTCGGCGCACCTCTCCACCGGCACCCGCGTCGCCCCGTCGCAAATCGCCGCCGAAGTCGCACAGAACCTGACCCACGGCTATGTCTTCCAGGACGCCGTCACAGTCGCCCCCGAGATCGCGGCGTTGACCGGCTGCCGCACCGTATCCACCCTGCGCGTCGTCACGGTGAACCGCACCGGCACGCCAGAGGTGCTTTATACCTCGTGGAAACTGCCCTCGCTGACGGCAATGTCGGACAATTTCTGGCAACCGGGCAGCCTGATCGCCTGCGTCAACCCAACCACCGGCGTGGTCGAGAAGATCCGCCATGGCTCGGGCCTTGACACCCAATGGGTCGAAACCCACCCGGTCAGCGGCGTGCACCTGAAGGGCATCACCCTGCCGCATTTCAAAGCGGCAACCGACCTTGCGGTGGCCTGCCACGCCGTGGTGCCCGACAACGGCCTCTTGGGCTGGGACATAGCCCTCGTCCCGGGCGGTGCCTGCCTGATCGAGTGCAACGAAAACACCGGCCACGCGCTTTATCAACTGGCCGCCGACCGCGGCGTGCTGAACGCCGACTTCCTGCCCGTCTTCACGCAAGTCGCCGCCCGCAATGCGCGCCTGCTGACCGAACATGAAACCAAGCGCAAAGCCTACCAAACAGCCAAGGCGCGCTTCTGACAGGCAGGCGCATCGCTCAAGAATTTTCGTTGAAAATTCCTGGGCGATGCGCGCTCGGCGGACCCGGCCGGGAGGGCCGCCTGCCCTCCCAGACCCACCCGGGGATATTTGCGCCAGTATGAAAGGCAAGAAAGCGCCGCTTGCCCCTTTCATTCTTGCCCAAATATCCCCGCCGGAGGCTTCTGCGCCATCCGCAATTGCAGCCGGGGAGTCATCTGCTATAGCTGACCTGCAGGGCGAACAGGGACTTCTGGTGCATGGATCATTTCCTTTACAAGGACGGGCAGCTTCACGCCGAGGATGTGGCGATTGAAGACATCGCAGAGGCGGTTGGCACGCCGTTCTATGTTTATTCCGCGGCCACCTTGACCCGGCATTACAAGCTGTTCTGCGAAGCGCTGGCCCCGCTGCCGCATCAGGTTTGCTTTGCTATCAAGTCCTTGTCCAACCTTGCCGTCCTGAAACTTCTGGGCGATCTTGGCGCGGGCATGGATGTCGTCTCGGGTGGCGAATACCTGCGCGCCAAGGCGGCGGGGATACCCGGTGACCGCATCGTGTTTTCCGGCGTCGGCAAGACCCGGGATGAGATGAAGCTGGCCCTGACCGGCGGCATCCGCCAGTTCAACGTTGAATCCGAACCCGAACTGCACGCCCTGTCGGAAGTTGCCCATTGGCTTGGCCTGACCGCCCCCATCACTCTGCGCGTCAACCCTGATGTCGACGCCAAGACCCATGAGAAGATCGCCACCGGCAAGAAAGAGAACAAGTTCGGCATCCCGATCTTGAAAGCACGCGAGGTTTACGCCCAGGCCGCCCGCATGCCCGGCCTGAAAATCGTCGGAATTGACGTGCATATCGGCAGCCAGCTGACCGACCTTGCCCCGTTTGAAGCCGCCTTCCAGAAAGTCGCCGAACTGACGGAACAACTGCGCGCCGATGGCCATACCATCACCCGCCTTGACCTTGGCGGTGGCCTCGGCATCCCCTACACGCGGTCAAACGAGGCGCCGCCCTTGCCGCTTGACTATGGTGCCATGGTCAAGCGCACGTTGGGCCATCTGGGGTGCGAGATTGAAATCGAACCGGGCCGCCTGATTTCCGGCAACTCTGGCTTGCTGGTGTCACAGGTCATCTATGTGAAAGAGGGCGAGGACCGCACCTTCCTGATTGTCGATGCCGCGATGAATGACCTGGTGCGCCCTTCGATGTACGGCGCGCACCATGACATCGTGCCGGTCATCGAACCTGCCCCTGCGGCACAGACCCATGATTATGACGTGGTCGGCCCGGTCTGCGAAACCGGCGATACCTTCGCCAAAAGCCGCTCCCTTCCCATCTTGCATGAAGGGGACCTGCTGGCATTCCGTTCGGCGGGGGCCTACGGTGCGGTCATGGCCTCGGAATACAACACCCGCCCTCTGGTTCCGGAAGTTCTTGTGCAGGGCCATCACTTCGCCGTCATCCGGGCACGTCCAAGCTTTGACGAAATCCTGAAGCGAGATACCATACCGGAATGGTTGTAGGCCGCAAATGGTTGTAAGCCGCAAGAGAGTTGGCCGCCGGAGATGACTGAAGGCAAGCCCGAAGCGGCCCTGAAACGGATACAGATTCCGCTTCGCCTGACCCTTGCCGGGCTTTGGGCGGAACGGCTTGTCCGTGCCTTCTGGCCACTTTGGACCATTCTGATCACCGGTTTCGGCCTTGCCGCTTTGGGCGTTCAGGACAACCTGCCGCTGGAAGCGGATTGGTTTGGGCTGGTGTCCTTTGCCGTTGCCACGCTCTGGGCCATGGCCTCGGGCTGGCGCGCTTTTCACAAGCCAACACGGGCCGAGGCGCTGACCCGGCTTGACTCCCGCCTGCCCGGTCGCCCGATCGCTGCCTTGGGTGACAGCCTTGCAATGGGGTCGGGGGACCCGGCCACCCAGGCGATCTGGAGCGTTCACCGCGACCGGATGGCCGCCCGCGCCAGCGGTGCCAAGGCGGTTGAACCTGACCTGAAACTTGCCTCGCGCGATCCTTACGCCTTGCGCTACATGGCGCTGACCGTGCTGGTTCTGGCGCTGATCTTCGGTTCGGTCTGGCGGGTGGCCACCGTCACCACACTGCCAGCACCCGGTGGCCAAGGCCAAGCCGCCACCGGCCCCGCGTGGGAGGGTTGGGCCCAGCCCCCTGCCTATACCGGCAAACCCGCGCTTTATCTGGCGGATCAGAAGGACGAAACGCTGCTGCTGCCCGCAGGCACCCGCATTCAGCTGCGGTTTTATGGTGCCCCCGGAGCCCTGATCCTTGCCGAAACCGTGTCTGGCCGCACCGATGTGCCGCCTGCATCCCAACCTGTGCAAGATTTCACCATCAAGCAATCGGGCAAGCTGTCCATCGAAGGCACCGGCGGGCGTGAGTGGCTGGTGACCATCCTGCCAGATGCCGCCCCCGCCATCAAAGCCACCGGCAAGATGGACCGTGACGCCGATGGCCGCTTCAAGCAACCCTTTGAAGCGACGGACGATTACGGTGTGGTCAAGGGTGACGTGACCATAGCCCTTGACCTTGCCGCCGTCGACCGCCGCTATGGCCTGAAGATTGATCCCGAGGCCCGACCCCCGGTGACGCTTGACCTGCCGCTGCCGATGAAGCGGGACCGGACCAGGGTTGATCAGGTGCTGGTCGATGACCTGTCCAAAGACGTCATGTCGAACCTGCCGGTGACGCTGACCTTCACCGCCACCGATGCAGCGGGCCAGAAGGCCGCGTCCCAGCCCCTGCATGTCATCCTGCCCGGCCGCCGCTTCTTTGACCCGCTTGCCGCCTCGCTTGTCGAAATGCGCCGCGATCTTTTGTGGAACCGCAAGAACGCGTCCGAAGTGGTGCAGGTTCTGAAAGCCGTCACCAACAAACCCGAGGGCTTCTTTCCCGATCAGACAGCCTATCTGCGTCTGCGCGTGGCGATCAAGGAACTTGACGCCGTGGCGGCAACGCTTGACGTCAAGAAGCGTGATGCGGTGGCCGAAGAGTTGTGGCAGATTGCCCTGATGGTCGAAGACGGTGATCTTGCCTCGGCTTTTGAGGCGATGAAACGCGCGCAAGACCGGCTGGACGAGGCGATCCGCAATGGCGCTTCCCCGGCCGAGATTGACCGTCTGATGAAGGAAATGCGCCAGGCGCTTGATACCTACATGAGCCAGCAAGCCCAGAAGAACGCGCAGAACCCTGATGAGCCGAACAAGCCTGACGGCAAAGCCATGCAGATGTCGCAGGATCAGATGCAGCAGATGCTCGACAAGCTGCAAGAGCTGATGAAAGAGGGTCGCACGGCGGAAGCCCAGGCCCTGATGCAGCAACTGCGCGATTTCATGAACAACATGAAGGTGACGAAGGGACAGGGCCAGGGCCAGGGCTCTCCGGGGCAGCAGGCGATGAAAGACCTTGGCCAGACCCTGCGCGACCAGCAGAAACTGTCAGACGACAGCTTCCATGACATGCAGAACGGCAGCCCGGACGGGCAGGATGGCCAAACCAACCCCGACGCCACCAATCCCGACGGCACGCCGAAGGGCCAAAGCCTCGCCGACCGCCAGCAGGCGCTGAAAGACCGCATCGACCAGCTTGGCAAATCCGGCACCCTGCCCGGCGCAGGCGACCCCAAGGGTCAGGCCGGGCGGCAGGCGCTGGGCGATGCAGGCAAGGCGATGAAGGATGCCGAAAAGGCCCTGCGCGATGGCGACCTGCCGCAAGCGCTTGATAAACAGGCGCAAGCACTTGACCAGTTGCGCAACGGCATGAAGCAGTTGGGCGACGCGCTGGCGCAAAGCCAGCAAGACCGCAACCCCAACGATGGCCAGACCGCACAGGAATCCGCCCCGCAAGGCCAGCGCGACCCCTTGGGCCGCAACACGGGTGAGGGCAGCCAGATGGGCTCTGACCACAGCCTGTTGCAGGGTCAGGACGTCTACCGCCGTGCGCAGGAACTGCTGGACGAGATTCGCAAACGCGCGGGCGAGCAAGGCCGCCCTGATCAGGAACGCAGCTACCTCAAGCGTCTGCTGGATCTGTTCTGAAGGGCGAACCTGCCAGCCACAGGCCATAGCGCTGGTTGCGCGCCGCCGCAGGGTCACGGAAAGATGGTGGCTGATCCCCGGTCCGCCAGCCCCGTGCCATCTACCCCGGTCCGCCAGCCCCGTGCCATCTACCCCGTGCCATCTACCGCGGTCCGTTAACCCCGTGCCATCAACCCTTTAAACTGCCTTCCAGCCCGCGCAACATGCCGATCAGCGCCCGTATCTGACCGTCAAGCCAGATCCGCGCCGCATCCACGCCGGTCACATAAGCCGCAGCCACGCCCGCAAGGGCAGGCACCCTGTCGCCAATCTCCGGGGCAAGGATGTAAAACGCCAGCAGGATCACCGCCAGCAACACCAGCGTCAGAAACCCGCGGCCAAAGCGGTTGCGCGCGGTCTGTGCCGCTTCCGCCGCTACCTGAAAGGCCACGTCTTCCTCTGGACGGGCCGAACTGGCGCGCAGGGTGGAATTGATTTCCTCAATCGCGGGCAACAGATCACGGCGCGGGCGCGGGGCTGCCGGGGCCTCTGGCTCGCCCTTGAGGCGGGAGACAACCTGATGGGCCGCCAAAGCCGCATTCGAAACCGCAGCCGGTGCCGCAGCCGGTGCCAGCCGCATTTCCGTCTGGGTTTCCAAAGCCGGAGCGGGCGTTTCCGCCCGCCGCGCCGCCACTTCCCGCGCGGCCTCTTCGCGCAGCACCGCCAGCACGCTTTCGTCGATGTTGCGCGTCGCGGCGGCAGCCTCAACCACGGGCGGCGCAACAGGCCCGGTCATACCAGGCACAGGTGCCCTAACCCCGGCGCTGGCGGCCGTTTGCACCGGCGTCTGTGATGTTGTCTGTGAAGACGTCAGCGCTTTAGCCTGCGCGACCACCCTCACCAAGCCGTCGTCGTCCGGCACAGGTTCAAAACCCGGTTGCGCAGACATGTCGGATGCTGCGGGTGCCACACTCACGCCAGTGTCTTCTTCTGCCAGACGTTCCGCTGCGCCGAACGGTGCTGCATGCGGCCTCAGATCGTCGGCCCCGCAGCCGGCCATCCCGCCGCCGGCCATCTCGCCGCCGGCCATCTCGCCGTCGGCCATGTCAGGATGGGCCTCAAACCACGCATGACCGCAGTTTGAACATTGCACGTCGCGCCCGGTTCGCGGGATGGCAGCATCATCCACCTCGTATTCCGCGTCACAATTGGGGCACACCAAACGCATCTTCACCTGTCCCGCCCGGTTTGTCGGTAGTTTTGCCGTCTTTGTAGCAATTAAAGCCGTGTCGTCCAATGGTTTGTCGCCAAAACGTTCACACCGAACCCCGCTTGCCACCCAGACAGCACACAGACGGTTGAATCCTGCCCCTCCATGGGCAATGGTGCAAGCGTAACGTGCGAGGGGCGGAACCAGACCTTGATCGCTTTCGAGAATGCCGCCTACAGCTATGGCGGCGGGGAACTGCTGTCAGAGATCTCGTTGCGCCTTGCACCGGGGTCGTTTCATTTCCTGACCGGGCCCTCCGGCTCGGGCAAGTCAACGTTCCTGAAGCTGTGTTATGCCGAACTGGTGCCCACCGCAGGCCGCCTGACCCTGTTTGACCGCGAGGTGCGCAGCCTGTCGCGCGATGACGTCGCGCTGACCCGCCGCCGCATCGGCGTGGTGCATCAGGATTGCCAGTTCCTTGACCACCTGCCGCTGGCCTCCAACGTGGCCCTGCCCTTGCTGGTGGCGGGCAAAGCCACGTCCACCTCTGATCTGTCGGCCCTGCTGGAATGGGTCGGCCTTGGCCCCTTGGCCACCGCCCTGCCGCCCTCGCTGTCCGGGGGGGAGCGTCAGCGGGCTGCCCTTGCCCGCGCCATCATCATGGGGCCGGATGTGATCCTTGCCGATGAACCCACCGGCAATCTGGATTGGGAGATGTCGCTGCGCCTCTTGACCCTTCTGGTTGAACTCAACCGCATGGGCAAGACGATCCTTGTGGCGACGCATGACCTGAATATCATCCGGCAGGCCAAAAGCCAGATCGCCGCCCGCGTGCTGCGCATCTCGAAACGGCGCATCCAGCTTGCGGGGGCAGACCTGTGACCCCGCCACGCCGCCAGCAACGCCAGGATGACCGCGTGGTGCCGCCGTCCGGTGCCCCCGCCCGGCTGACCGCCTTTACCGCCGGGGCGATGACCTTTCTGGCCGTCTTCGCCATGGCCCTGTCGCTGGCCACTGGCAAACTGGCCACCCGCTGGGCCGATGCGCTGGACCGCACCGCCACCGTCCGCATTTCCGCCCCGGATGACCAGCTTGCCCTGCAAACCAAGGCCGTCGTAGACATCCTGACCACCACCCCCGGCATCGCCACCGCCCGCGCCCTGACCGCCGACGAACAGCACAAACTGCTCGAACCGTGGTTCGGCCCGGACCTGCCCCTTGCCGACCTGCCCCTGCCGCAACTGGTGGAGGTGACCGAGACCGGCACCGGCTACGACGCCGAAGGCCTGCGCCAAAGACTGGCCGCCGAGGCGCCGGGTGCCGTCCTTGACAACCACCTGCGCTGGCGCCGCCCCATGGCCGAGGCTGCCAGCCGCCTGCGCCTTCTGGGCCTTCTGTCGATGATCCTGATCGGTTTCACCATGGCGGCAATGATCACCCTCGCCGCAAATGCCGCCTTGTCCGCCAATGCCCAAGTGATCCGCGTGCTGCGGCTGGTCGGCGCGAAAGACAGCTACATCGCCCGCGCCTTCGTGCGCCGCTTTACCCTGCGCGCCGGGTCTGGCGCGTTGGTTGGGGCGCTGCTGGGCACCGCTGGCGTGGCCCTTTTGCCCGCCCAGGACGCCGCCGGGGGCTTCCTCACCGGCCTTGGCTTTACCGGTTTCGGCTGGTTCCTGCCCCTGCTTCTGGTCCCCCTCGCAGCCCTCGTGGCCTTCCTTGCCACCCGCACCGCCGCCTTCCGCACGCTTCGAGGATTGACCTGATGCCAACCTGGGTCCGCTGGTTTCTGTCCCTGATCTTCATCATCCAGATGTATCTGGCCATGCTGATCGTAGCGCTGGTCTTCGCCATCCCCGCCATAATCTCGCGCAACGGGGCCTTCGGCGCCGTCCACGCCTTTTCCAACTGGGTCCGCCTCTCAGCCCGCATCCTCGTCGGCCTGAAATCCGAAATCCGGGGCGAGGTGCCGCAAGGCGCGGTCATCATCGCCGCCAAACACCAAAGCTTCTTCGACATCATCCTCCTGTGCTCGGCCCTGCCCCGCCCCAAGTTCATCATGAAGCGCGAACTGATCTGGGCCCCCATCCTTGGCCAATACGCCCTGCGCATCGGCTGCATCCCGGTCAATCGCGGCAAACGCGGTGCGGCCATCGCCAAGTTGAAGGAAGACGCCGCCAAAGCCGCCCTCAACCCCGGTCAACTGGTGATCTACCCGCAAGGCACCCGCACAGCCCCCGGTGCCAAACTGCCCTACAAGGTTGGCGCAGGCCTGTTGTACGCGCAGTTCCAGCAGCCCTGCATTCCCGTCGCCACCAATGTCGGTCTGTTCTGGCCCAAGCACGGCATCCTGCGCAAACCCGGAACCGCCGTGGTCGCGTTCCTGCCCGCCGTCCCCCCCGGCCGCAGCGTGGGCGAGTTCATGCGCGGCATCGAAACCACGATTGAAACCGCCTCCGATACCCTGATGCGTGAAGCGGGCTGGAAAGGCTGATGTCCACCCGCCCCCAGACCATAGAAGACCTGATTGACGCCTTGGCCGGCCTGCCCGGCCTGTCCACCCGCAAGATGTTCGGCGAATACGCGCTGTACCTGCACGGCAAGGTCGTGGCCCTGATCTGCGACGACCTTCTTTATATCAAACCCACAACCGGCGCGCTGGCCTTGGTGGCAGCGCCCACCATGGCCCCACCCTACCCCGGCGCCAAAGACCACATCTGCCTTGAAGCCGCCCTTGATGACCCAGACCTGACGATCGCCGCCCTGCGCGCCGTGGCGGCTGATCTTCCCGAACCCAAACCCAAAGCCGCCCCCAAACCCCGCAAACCAAAGGTCTGAAAGCATGGACTGGCTCACCTCCCTTGACGCCCTGCACAGCCACTACGGCACACCCTCGGCCCCCGCCGTCAGCAAGGTCAGGCCCGACCTGATCCCCAGCTACCGCGCCTTCATTGAACGCAGCCGGTTCTGCGTGCTGTCCACCGTCGGCCCCGAAGGCACCGACGGCTCGCCGCGCGGCGATGCAGGCCCCGTGGTGCGGGTCTTGGATGACCGCACCCTCGCCCTGCCCGACTGGAAGGGGAACGAGCGGATTGACAGCCTTCGCAACATCCTGCGCGATGAACGCATCAGCCTGATGTTCCTGATCGCCGGCTCCACCACCGCCATGCGCATCAACGGCCGCGCAAGGCTGACCGCTGACGCCGCCCTGACCCAAAGCTTCGAACGCGATGGCAAGCACCCCCGCACCGTCATCGTGATCGCGGTGGACGAGGTTTATTCCCAGTGCGTCCGCGCCCTGTCACGGTCTGAACTGTGGACCGTGGGTGACCAATCCCAAGGCCTGCCCTCGGTCGGCACCATGCTGCAAGAGGCCAGCCTTGGTGCCATTGACGCCACCCAATACGACAAAGAGCGCGCCACCCGCGCCCATCTCGGCTGGTGGTAGCCCCGAATTTTCCGCGAAGATCCCTTCCGCCCGCCCCAAACCAAGATTTTTCGCCGAAAAATCTTCTTTCTTTCTCTTGTTGCCACCAAGATTTTTCACCGAAAAATCTTTCTTCTTCCTGTTCTTCCTGCCCCGACTTTTCACCGAAAAGTCCTGCCCTTGCCCGTGCAAGTTCTGAACAAAAGCTTAACAGATTTAGGAATACTTCAAGATAACAGATACTTGGACAGCATTGCACGCGTGCAATCCGCCTGATGTCAGGCAGCCAGACCCTTGGTCCCCATATCCAGAAACTTCTCGCGGCGGTCCTTGATCAGGAACTCGGGCTTCTTGCCGGACAATTCCTTGAGCATCGCTTCAATCGCCTTGCCCACCGCCTCGATCGTCTCTTTGCGGCCCCTTTGCGCGCCGCCCAAGGGCTCCTTCACGATCCGGTCAATCACGGCCAGTTTCTGCAAATCCTGCGCCGTCAACCGCAACGCCTCGGCCGCCTCGCGCATCTTCTCGGCATCCTTCCACAGGATCGAGGCGCAGCCCTCGGGCGAGATGACCGAGTAGATCGAATGCTCCAGCATCGCGATCCGGTTCGCCGTGGCCAAAGCGACAGCCCCGCCAGAGCCGCCCTCGCCCACCACAACCGAAATGACAGGCACGCCGATCTGCAAGCTTTTCTCGGTCGCCCGGGCGATCGCTTCGGCCTGCCCGCGCTCCTCAGCCCCTTTGCCGGGATAAGCGCCGGGGGTATCCACCAGGGTCACCACGGGCAGACGGAACCGGTCGGCCATCTCCATCAGCCGGATCGCCTTGCGGTAACCTTCGGGCCGCGCCATGCCGAAGTTGCGTTCAATGCGGGTCTTGGTGTCGTGGCCCTTCTCTTGCCCCAGCACCACGACGGGCTGATCGTTGAAGCGGGCAAGGCCGCCCATGATGGCGTGATCGTCGGCAAAGTTGCGGTCACCTGCGAGGGGGGTGAATTCAGTAAACAAAGCCTCGATATAGTCGCGGCAATGCGGGCGGTCGGGATGGCGGGCGACCTGACACTTTTGCCAGGCGTTCAGCCCCTTATACAGGTCCTTCAGCATCTGATCCGCCTTGCGGTCCAGCGCCTCGGCCTCTTTGCTGACGTCCATCGTGGGATTGGAACGGCCCATGGCGCGCAGCTCTTCGGCCTTGCCTTCGATCTCGGCGAGGGGCTTTTCGAATTCAAGATAGTTCATCGGAAACTCCGCAAGGGCCGTGACAGGTCTGCATCCATATCTGCGCCCCTATATGGCCGCGAAGCACCCAAGATGCAACCAAGCCGAGACAGGCACCGCTTCCCCGAAATCAACGCGCCCCGCAGCCGCAAGGGCGCAGGGCGCGTTTCCTCCCCTGATCGCTGCCGAGGGCCTCCTCTCCCGCGGCAGCAGGGTAACCGAATGACGTTACGTCATGTCGTTGGTTTCAGCCGTTGAGTCAACAAGAGTTACTCAAAGGTCACAAGGTTCGCCGGTCAGGCTGCGGCGATCAATTCCGACTGCGACACGATGACCTCGGCCTGACGGATTGAGGCGATGTCGACCAGCCGGCCCTTGTAGACCGTGGCCCCCTCGCCACGCTGGCGGGCTGCGGCCATGGCGGCGAGGATTTCGCGCGCTTCGGTGACCTGGGTGTCAGAAGGGGTGAAGACCTCGTTCGCCAGTACCACCTGCCTGGGATGGATCGCCCATTTGCCGACCATGCCAAGGGTGGCAGAGCGGCGGGCCTGAGCGCGAAAGCCCTCGTCATCGCTGAAGTCACCGAAAGGCCCGTCGACCGGCAGCAGGCCATGAGTGCGGCAGGCGGCGACGATGGCGGCCTGCGCCCAATGCCAGGGGTCAGACCAGTGCCGCGCGCCCTGATGCAGCATGTAGTAGTTGTCTTGCGTGCCGCCGATGCCCGTGGTCTGCATCCCCATGGAGGCGGCGAAATCCGCCGCACCAAGGCTCATCGCGGTCAGGCGGGGCGAAGCTGCGGCGATGGCTTCGACATGGGAAATCCCGGCGGCAGATTCGATGATCACTTCCAAGCCGATCTTCCTGGTCCGACCCATGGCGCGTTCCACGGCGGTGACGAGCGCATCAACAGCGTAGATATCTTCGGCACAGCCGACCTTGGGGATCATGATCAGATCCACACGCTCTCCGCCCTTTTCAAGCAGGTCCACCACATCGCGATACCAGAAGGGGGTATCCAGCCCATTGATCCGCACGGAAAGCGTTTTGCGGCCCCAATCGACCGAGGAAATCGCCTCGATGATATTGGCGCGGGCTTGCGGCTTGTCGGCGGGGGAAACCGAGTCTTCAAGATCAAGGTTGATCACGTCGGCGGCAGATCTGGCCATCTTGGGGAAAAGGGCAGGGCGAGAGCCGGGGGCGAACAGCTGGCAGCGGTTGGGCCGGGCGGGAGGGGCAGGTTGCAGGCGAAAGGACAAGGCGGCCTCGCAATGATATTTCAAGACTGTCTGTTCTTTAGATACATTATTGCGCCACAAGGCACAAGGGTTCTTCGCATGCGCAGCATGAAAAAGCGGTGGCGCAGCGTCCGGGAACATGGGCAAATTGCCCATCCTACGAGGGCCAAGTATGATCACCGTCACCCCTGACACTTTCAAGATCGCCAGAACCTTCACAATTTCGCGCGGATCAAAGACCGAAGCCCATGTGCTGACCGTCCGTGTGGTGCGCGGCGGCGTCACCGGCTGGGGCGAATGCGTGCCATACGCGCGCTATGGCGAAAGTCTGGCCTCGGTAACTGAGGCAATTCTGGCTTTGCCAGCGGGGATCACGCGAGACACGTTGCAAAGTGCCCTGCCCTCCGGGGCGGCGCGCAATGCGGTGGATTGCGCGCTATGGGATTGGGAGGCGAAGGTGGCTGGGCGGCGGGCTTGGCAGATGGCGGGATTGCCCGCGCCGGGCCCCGTGCAGATCGCATTCACGCTGTCGCTGGATACGCCTGCGGACATGCGCGCGCAGGCGGCGGCCAACGCGCACCGGCCCTTGCTGAAGATCAAGCTGGGCACGCCGGGCGACATGGCCCGGTTGCAGGCCGTACGGGCGGGGGCACCGAAAGCCCGGCTGATCGTCGATGCCAACGAAGGCTGGACGCCGGAGGTTTACACCGACCTGGCACCCCATCTGATCCGGCTGGGTGTGGCGATGGTGGAACAGCCCTTGCCTGCGGGGACGGATGATATGCTGGGGGAAATCGCCCGGCCCTTGCCGGTGACGGCGGACGAAAGCTGTCATGGGGTGGCGTCCTTGGCGGCCTTGAAGGGCAAGTATGACATGGTGAACCTGAAACTCGACAAGACCGGCGGGCTGACCGAAGCGCTGGCCGCCAGGGCCGAGGCGCGGCGGCTGGGGTTCGGGGTGATGGTGGGCTGTATGGTCGGCTCCAGCCTTGCGATGGCCCCGGCGGTGCTGCTGGCGCAGGGGGCCAATTATTCAGATCTTGACGGCCCGCTGCTTCTGTCTCAAGACCGCGAAAACCCCCTGCATTACGATGAGGCCGGGGTTCATCCGCCTGAAAAGGCCCTTTGGGGATAGACCATGACCCGTATCGTCACCAGAATCGTCCATGTGAACGGCGCTTTCGTGCCGGAAGCCGAAGCTGTCGTCTCGGTGTTTGACCGGGGGTTTCTGATGGCGGACGGAGTTTACGAGGTGACCTCGGTTCTGGGCGGCAAATTGATCGACTTTGCCGGGCATTGCGTGCGACTGGCCCGCAGCCTGTCGGAACTTGAGATGACAAACCCCCACACCGATGCCGAATGGCTGGCGCTGCATCACGAGTTGGTGGCGCGTAACGGCATCATTGACGGCATGGTCTATCTGCAAGTCACGCGCGGCAACCCCGGCGACCGGGATTTCGCATTTCCGGGGCCGGAGGTGACGCCGACTGTCGTGATGTTCACCCAATCCAAGCCCGGTCTGGCGGAAAATCCTGCGGCCAAGGTCGGTTACAAGGTGATCTCCATTCCCGACATCCGCTGGGGTCGGCGCGATATCAAGACGGTGCAGCTTCTGTACCCCTCGATGGCCAAGATGGCGGCCAAGAAGGCGGGCGTCGATGACAGCTGGTTTGTCGAAGAGGGTGTGGTGACCGAAGGCACCTCGAACAACGCCTATATCGTCAAGGGCAACCGCATCATCACGCGCCAGCTGTCGTCCGACATTCTGCACGGCATCACGCGGTCCGCCGTGCTGCGCTTTGCGGCAGAGGCGCAGATGGAGGTGGAAGAGCGGCCCTTCAGCATTGCCGAGGCGCAAGCGGCGGATGAGGCCTTCATCACCTCGGCCTCGGCTTTCGTGATGCCAGTCGTCGAGATTGACGGTGCCGCCGTGGGCACCGGCAAGCCCGGTGCCATCGTAGCGCGCCTGCGGGAAATCTATCTTGAGGAAATGCGCAAGGCCGCCGTCTAAGGCGGCCTTGACGGGTAAATGCGGCTCAGCCCTGGGCCAATCGCGGTTGCGGCAGCTTGATGCAGATCACCAGATCTTCAAGGTGAACGTTCGGATCATCAAGATGAGACCGGTCCGCCGGTCTTTCATCGCATTTCGCACAGCAGATTTCGATTATGACAGTCGAAAATGCCAACATGAGGATCGACAACATCGGCAGCATTGCGGTCATTCCTTGTGCTGGTTCCATTGTGGCACAAAAAAGGCTTTTTCCAGCAATGTCAAATTATTGCCGCAATCGCCGCGTTTTCTTGAAACAATCCCCGGTTGAGCGCCGGAAATTGTCAACCTGACGGGTTCAGTGCCTCGAAAACGCCATCATAGCTGCCCGATGATTCGGCCTCGCGCAGACGCTTGACACGCTCGACCAGAATTTCCGGGCCACCTTTGGCCAGCAAAGCCATGACCTCGGCGATATAGTCATCCAGGCCTTGCGCCATCGGGTTGCCGCGGCTGCGCGCCATCAGGTCGGTGGCGACAGCGGGCGGGGCGATCTCGATCACCTCAACCGAGGTCGCCCGCAGCTGGTGGCGCAGCGACTGGCTCCACGAGTGAAGGGCGGCTTTGGTGGCGCAATAGGTCGGTGCCATCGCCAGCGGCACGAAGGCAAGGCCAGACGACACATTCAGAACCGCCGCCGCAGGTTGGGCCTTCAGATGCGGCAGCAGGGCAGCGGTCAGGCGGATGGGCCCAAGGAAGTTGATGGCCACCGTCGCCTCGGCATCGGCCAGATCATAGGGTTCGGCCAGCATATCCTCGGCCCGCATGATGCCTGCGTTGTTGATGAGCACGTTAAGGCTGGGATGGGCGCGGGTCACCGTTTCCGCAAAGCCCGGCAGTGCTGCGGCATTTTCAATATCCAGCACGACCGAGTCCATGCCCGCATTGGCCGCCACCACCTCTGCCAGCACATCGGCGCGCCGCCCTGCGATGATCACTTTGTTGCCAAGCTTGTGCAAAGCCTCGGCAAGGCCACGGCCAATGCCGGAACCGCCACCGGTGACAAGAATGGTGTTTTCGGTCAAATTCATGGTTAGTCCTTTCAGAAACAGGATGTCTTGCCTTGCTATAACCGCTCACTAACCATTGGTAAAAAGGAACCAGAAATATCTGTACTTACCCAACGGAAAGTGACCGATGACCGCCATCGATCCGCACGGCACCCCGGTCGACCCAAGGGTCGAAGTGCTGGTCAACGACCTGATCGGCCGGGTGGCTGACAAATGGACGATGATCGTGCTGGAGGTTCTGGCCGCTCAAGGCGAGTTGCGCTTCACCGCCCTTTGGAGCCAAATTCCGGGCATCAGTCAAAAGATGCTGACCCAGACCCTGCGCGCGATGGAGCGTGACGGCCTTCTGATCCGCACCATCCACCCGGTGATCCCGCCCCGCGTTGATTACAAGTTGACCGATCTCGGCCTCAGCCTTGGGTACGCCTTCTGCGGCGTCTGGCGCTGGGCGGAAGACAATCTGACCCAGATCGAAACTGCACGCCACAAATTTGGCGCCCGCCCCTAACCCCTTTCATACAGGCACAAATATCCTCGGGGTGGTCCGTGAGGGGCGGAAAGCCCCTCCGGCTGGGGGGGTCGGGGGGACTGGTCCCCCCGATCTCGCCGGAAGTAGAACGAGATCAGCCCTTGGGCGGCTCCCCCGCGACAGTGTCGCGGTGAGCCACCTCAAACGCCGCCTTTTTCACAGCATCCGCTGCCGTCTGGTTCTGCGCCACCCAGTCGGCGTAGGGCATACCGTAAACGATAGCGCGCGCTTCATCCTTGGTCATGGCGATGCCCTCGGCGGAGGCGGCCTCGTTGTACCAGCGGCTCATGCAGTTGCGGCAGAAGCCTGCCAGGTTCATCAGGTCGATGTTCTGCACATCGGGCCGCTTTTCCAGCAGGTGGTGCATCAGGGCGCGGAACGCCGCTGCCTCCAGTTTTTCAGTTACGGCGGGATCAAGCTTTTCCATCAACAGCCTCCAGAACCTGGCGCAGGATCGGGGCAAGGCGCAGCGCCCATGCCTTTTGCCCCGCAGTGTCAAAGATGAGGTCATTCCTCACCTCGATCAAGGTGTTCTGCCGCCCTTTCTGCAAGGCATGCAGGTCGATGGCATCGCCGGCCAGGTGACCGGCATAAGGTTCGTTGTCGCCGACGCACAGGTCAGGTTCCAACGACAGGCGCGCGATCAGCGGCACCGACAGGCGGTCGTCGAGATGGGAATACAAAACGCCCACCTGCCAGGGCCGGGGCGCCCGCCCGCGCAGGCCGGGCGTGAAGGAATGGATGGCCAGAATAACGGTATCGGACCGCCGCGCTGACAGCCGCGCCAATGCCGCGTGATAAGGGCGGTGCAGGGTGGCAAGGCGGCGCTCTATTTCCGCGGGTGTCACATGGGCGTTGCCGGGGATGATGGTGCCGTCACAAAGCCGCATCACCAGCGTCGGGTCTTCCTCGCTCCGGTTGGCGTCAATCACCAGACGGCTGAAGTCGCTGCAAATGACCGGGCTGTCCAGCGCGTCACCCAAAGCCTCGGCCACGCCACGTGCGCCGACGTCCCAGGCGATGTGGCGCTGCATGTCCAGGGCCGCAATTCCCAGATCACCCCCGCAGACATCGGCGGGTACCCGGTTGGACGCATGGTCGCAGGTGACAAGCCAGCGTCCGGGGCGATTTTCGCCGATGATGTGAAAGGGGGTCATGTGTTCGCTTCCTGATGCCCCCGTTTCCTGATGCCCTGTCTTAGCGAAGGCCAGTGGAAAAGGGAATCACCCCCGCACCGATCACCGTTCAAACCCGGTTTGCCTGCGGCTTAGGCATTCTGTCATCACTTCTTCGCTCATTTTTCGTCAGGTGCCGTCAGGCTGATCACGGCCCGGTTGCTCCCTTGGGCCATTTGGGCCATAAGGCCAGCGGCCCACCGTAACACCGGAACACGACGAAAAGGATCAAGGCATGAGACGCCTTCGGAATGTGAAGATCGTGGCCACATTGGGCCCCGCCTCCAGCGACTACACGACCATCCGCGCTTTGTTCGAGGCGGGAGCAGATGTGTTCCGCCTGAACATGAGCCACGGCACCCATGAGGATATCCGGGCCCGCCACGTCATCATCCGCCAGGTCGAGGCGGACGTGGGCCGCCCGATCTGCATTCTGGCCGACCTTCAGGGCCCGAAACTGCGCGTCGGCGTCTTTGCCAAGGGCGCGGAAGAGCTGGTCGTGGGCGCCAAGTTCCGCATGGACCTGTCGTCGGTTCCCGGCGACCTGAACCGCGTGCAACTGCCCCACCCCGAAATTTTCGCGGCATTGGAACCCGGGGCCTCGCTTCTGGTCAATGACGGCAAAATCCGTGTGGTTGTTGACGATTGCGGCAAGGATTTCGCCAATTGCACCGTGACGGTGGGCGGCACGATTTCCAACCGCAAGGGCGTGAACGTGCCTGACGTGGTGCTGCCGGTGGCCGCGCTGTCGGAAAAAGACCGCGTCGATCTGGAATTCGCCTGTGAATTGGGCGTGGACTGGCTGGCCCTGTCCTTCGTGCAGCGCCCCGAGGATGTGATCGAAGCACGTGGCATGGCCCGTGGCCGTGCTGCGATCATGGCCAAGATCGAAAAGCCCGCCGCCGTGAAGGCCTATGACGCCATTCTGCAAGTGTCGGACGGCATCATGGTTGCGCGGGGCGACCTTGGCGTCGAACTGCCCGTCTACACCGTGCCGCCGATCCAGAAGCGTCTGATCCGTGGCGCGCGCGCTGCGGCCAAGCCGGTGATCGTGGCGACGCAAATGCTCGAATCAATGATCGAAGCGCCGGTTCCGACCCGGGCCGAAGTCTCGGACGTCGCCACCGCCATCTATGAAGGTGCCGACGCCATCATGCTGTCGGCCGAATCGGCTGCGGGCAAGTATCCGATCGAAGCCGTGACGACGATGAACAACGTCGCCATCGCAGTCGAGAAGGACCCGGCCTACCGTCAGGTCATTGAATCCAGCCGCAACATCCAGCGCGAATCGATTGCCGATGGCATCGTCGCTGCCGCGCGCGAGATTGCCGAAGCGACCAACATCAAGGCGATCTGCTCGTTCAGCCAGACCGGCAACACGGCGGCGCTGGTGTCGCGCGAACGGCCCCGGGTTCCGATCATCGCCCTGACGCCCCTGATGTCATCAGCCCGGCGGCTGTCGCTGACCTGGGGCACCCACTGCGTTATCTGCGAGCCGCAGATTCGCCTGAAGGGCGCGGTTCTGGCCGCCGTGAAAGCGGCACGGGCGGATGGCTTTGCGGGCATCGAAGACATGATCGTTCTGACAGCGGGGGTGCCGTTCAACGTAAAAGGCACAACCAACGTCCTTCGCGTCGCACCTTGCGATGAACGGTTGATTTCGCAGGTCGATCCTGAATAATCGCTGACAGGCGCTTGCCGGATAAATCCCAAGATTTCTTGGACCGGAGTATTCATGGATACTGATCTGATCATCGTTGTGGGCATCGTTGCAATCTTGCTGGCGGTGCCCGCCATGCTTTCTTCGTGGGTCGATGGCACTGTCCCGCGATCTGCTGCCATACTTGTGCTGATCGGCGGCGTGCTGATCGTGGTGGCACTGACCCAGCATGGGCGCAGCTATACCTTTGCCGAGATGCCAGATGTCTTCATGCGGGTGTTTGCCCGGTTCACCAAGTAGCGCTGCGGCCCAAACGCTGCGGCTTTGCCCCTTGCGTCCTGCCGGGCCTGCTTCTATACGCCTCAACTCGAATACCCCGCACGGCCGGCCCACGTGGCATGCCGAGTCGTGCCTGCAACCACGGAGATGGAAATGCCCAAGATGAAGACCAAATCGGCGGCCAAGAAGCGT
>JAYSQA010000040.1:0-27778 GCA_043721775.1 Rhodobacterales bacterium | reverse complement strand
CGCGCCAGTTCGTCGTGCGGCAAGTCGGGGGGGCTTGCTTATGCAAGCTGACTAACACCCTGGAGTCACACAGGAAATCCTTCGCGATTTGTGCAACAGGTCCAGCTGGACCGAGGATATAGGATCGCTTCTTCATCAATCGGTCATCCGCTGGCACCAGCCATAGTCAGCTTTCTGGCGCCATCATCGACACCCTGCAAACTCGAAGCAGACAGCGGGGCGAAAGGTCCTACCTTCCCGTCGCCACCTGAAAAACCGCCCCCTCCAGCGCAGCGGTAACCATGATCTGACACGTCAACCGGCTGTTTTCTTGCGGCGCATTCGCGTTGAACTCAATCGTATCCACCTCATCCGCCCGCATCGCGGGCAATGCCCCCTCGGGCGCAAAGATCACATAGCAATGACAGGTCGCGCACATCGCAGAACCCCCACATTCCGCCACAATGCCGCGGATGCCGATGTTGCGGGCGGCGATCATCAGGGGCTCGCCCGCTTTGGCCGATATTTCGCGGCGCGTGCCATCAGCCTCGATGAAGGTCACTTGCACCATGGTCTTCTCCTCAAATGAACTGTCGGCCGCCGTCGATGATCATCGTCTGCCCGGTCATGAAGGCGGAATGCGGCGAGGCCAGATACAAAGCCCCGCCCACGATATCGCCCACCTCAATCGGCCGCTTGATTGCCGCCCGGTCTACGCCGTAGGCACGGGCATTGTCGATCAGGCCAAGGCTGGCTTCCGTCATGGTGAACCCCGGTGCCAGCACGTTGACCCTTATATCATCGCGCCCCAGTTCCTTCGCCATCACCCGGCTCATCGCGATCACCGCGCCCTTTGACGCCACATAATGCATCCACTGCGGCGAGCCGGAAAACACCGTGGCCGAGGCAATGTTGATGATCGACCCGCCCTTCGCCGCCTTCATCAGGGGCGCGCAAAACCGGCTGGCCTGCCAGACACCCTTGACGTTGACGGCCATGACACCGTCCCACACACCTTCGTCAAGCTCGTCAAAGTTCGCGCGCTGCAATCCGCCGTAAAGGGCTGCGTTGTTGATCAGCACATCCAGGCCACCCATCTGCGCCTGCGCCTGATCGGCCGCCGCCTTGCAACTGTCAGCCGAGGTCACATCCAGCACCGCGCCAAACCCTTCGCCCCCCGCCGCCGCAATCAGACCCATGGTTTCAGTCACATCGCTGACATCGCCCACCAGCACCTTCGCCCCCGCCTTGGCGAAGGCCAGCGCAAAGGCCTGGCCCAACCCCCCGGCAGCCCCCGTCACGATCACACGTTTGCCCGCCAACCCAAGGTCCGTCATGTCTGCTCCAGATATTCGATCAGCGATTGTTCGGCGCGCAATGAGGCGGTGAAGCCCTCTGCCATCGCACGCCCCGGTGCGGTCAGAAGCCGGGGATTCGACACCACCGAGACCATCTCGATGTACTCGTCCACGCTCCACCCGTACCAACCCCGGATCGTCCGCATCCCATGCGGCGTGGTGCGCCAGCCCTTGTCGGCATCTTTCACCACGGCATCTTCAAGGCTTTTCGCATGGCGCGTGGTGTCGTGCCCGTCGATGATGGCCAGAACGGCGTCAATATCCACGCCCTCGGGCCGATGCCGTTCCAGAATTGCCCTGGCAATCTCAACCCCGTAAAGTTCATGGTCGCGTACAAGGTCCGGGCGAGACGGGTTCTTGCCAATCGCTTCCAGCAGCAAGTCCTGCGGGACCTTTTTCCAGCCGACGTCGTGCAGCAGGATGGCGGGCAAGACGACACTTTCCCGCGCCTCGGTCAGTTCCTTCAGCAGCATCCTGGCCACGCCGTAGGCGACCAGCGTATGTTCGTCATTGTTGCGCACGTCGAGATATGGGCGGGCGTCAAGCCACAGGGGCAGGTCGCGGGGGTTCAGAAGGTTGGTCACTCTGGCACCTCATAGGACAAATACATCGTCTTGTACTCAAGATAGGCCTCTACGCCATAGCGGCCTTTCTCACGCCCCAAACCGCTTTCCTTCATGCCGCCAAACGGAACGTAATGCGACGAGCGCTGGATGTCATTGAGCCAGACCGACCCCGCCTCCAGCCCCTCGCACAAGGTCATCCCCCGCGCCAGATCGCGGGTGAACACGAACCCCGCCAGCCCCATCAGGCTATCATTGGCCAAGGCCAAAGCCTCCGCGGCCCCGCTGACCAGGGCTACCCCCAGCACCGGCCCGAACGTCTCTTCCCGCATCACCAGCATATCGGGCGAAGCCTCTGCCAGCACCGTCGGCGGCAGATAATACCCACCGTCATAACCGGGGCCCGCCAAACGATCCCCCCCTGTCAAAACCCGCGCTCCCTTGGCCCGCGCATCCGCAATCTGCCGGGCCGAGTTGCCATAAATCTTCTCATTCACCAACGGCCCCAAATCACCCAAGCCGCCCGCCTGTGCCACCGTCAGCGCCTTCACTTTACCCACCAGCAACGCCAGAAAGTCGTCATAAACCAAGGCATCCACATAGACCCTATTCACCCGATAGCAAAACTGCCCGCTGTTGGCGAAGCCGTGCCGACAAATCGCCGTCGCAGCCTTCTCCAGATCCGCATCCACACAGACAATCGCCGGCGAATGCCCGCCCAGTTCCAGCGTCAGCCGCTTCATCGTTCCCGCCGCCGCCGCCGCAATCGCCTTGCCTGCCGGGACGGACCCGGTGAAGGCCACCTTGCGCGGGATCGGATGGGCGACCAAAGCCTCACCCAGCTCCCGCCCGCCTGTCACCACGTTAAACACACCCGAGGGCAACCCTGCCTTATAAAACACCTCAGCCAGTTTCAGTGTTGAAAGAGGCGTATCCTCCGACGGCTTGGCCACCACCGTACAGCCCGCCACCATTGCCGCGCCCAGCTTGAACATCAGCAGATTGATCGGATAGTTGAACGGGGTTATCGCCACCACCACTCCCACCGGATCGCGCGTCACGATGGTCTTTTCGCCGGGGGCCGAGGCCAAAGCCATCGTCGCCTGCAACCGCAAACCTTCCTCGGCGTAAATCTCCAGCAACTCAGCCGAGCGCGCAATTTCCTGCAAACACCCCGCCAAAGGCCGCCCCAATTCCCGCGACAGCAGTGCCCCAACCTCAGCCGAAGCCGCCCGCATCGCCGCCGCACAAGCTTTCTGCACCCGCACCCGTTCCGCCATGGGCACGGCTTTCCACAACGCGAACGCCGCCAAGGCCGAGCGCACCGCCAAATCGGCCTCAGCAGCGCCGCCCAAAGGCACGGTCGCAAAGACCTCTCCGGTAGTGGGGTCCGTCACGGGCATCACCTCTGCCGCGTCCACCCAAGTGCCGCCTATGAACATCTTCATGTCAGCCTCACAACACATGCACTTTCAACGCCCGGCGCGTCACCGCCAAAGCCGCCATGGCCATCGCACGCCCCGGTTCCGTCTCAAACTTCGGCAGGACCGCCTCGTTGCGCAGACAGTTCATCGTCGGAGTCTCGCCAAACCAGTCACACCCCACCGCCGTCCCCGTCACCTCATAGCGCCACAGCTTGTCGGCATCGCGCACGATCCGGTCGTTCAGATGCCGTGGTTCTGGCCTTGTGTCATGCCCGTCGATGATCTCGCAGACCTGTGCAATCACCGCATCATCCCACCCGGTCGAGCGTAACACCTCTACAGCCAGCCGCACGCCTTGCGCCTCATGCCGATAGCGCACGTCAGATTGCAGGATATTCGGCCCGCGAAAGCCCTCCGCGAGGATCGTCTTCATATCAATCGCCCACCAGCCGATATCATGCAGCAGGATCGCCAGCAGGCAGATATCGCGGTCGGCCTCCGGAAAATGCTCCAGAAGCCGTATCGCCCAGTCGAACGACAAGGGAATATGCACGTCATTCCTCCGCGCACGCATGTAAGGTTCCGCGGCGCGCCAGACCGGGTCATAGCGCGTCAGGTCATCAGTCTGGGTCATGGGGCAATGCCTGCGTGGGGGGGCAGGGGGACGATTTATCGCCCCCCGCAGTTTCAATCCAGAATGGTCACGGTCCCGGTATTGCCATCAACCCTCAACCGCATCCCGGTCTTGATCTTGGCTGACGCAGTGCCGGTGCCCGTCACCGCAGGCAACCCATACTCCCGGCAGACAATGGCCGCATGGCTCATCATGCCGCCAATGTCCGTCACCGCCGCCGCAATCTTGCCGAAGACAGGCGCCCACGAGGGCGCTGTCACCGGCGTCACCAGAATCTCGCCCTTTTGCAGTTCCCCAAGTTGATCCGGGCTGCGCAACACCCGCGCAATCCCCTCGACAACGCCTTGGCTGGCCGCCATCCCCTTCAACCCGCCGGAATCGTCCGACGTCCCCACCCACCGCTGAATGGCATCCGAAGTGATGCCCCAAAGCATGATGGTGAAAGGTTCCGAGATCACCTCGGGCGGCTCATTCAATGCAGGCAGCGGCGGCTGGCTGGCCAAAGCCTTGACCAGATTGCGCCGACGCTCCACCTCGGCAGGCCAGATGGCCGAGCCGACATTCGCCGTTCCTATCGCCCAAGACGCGCAGTAGTCCCACAGCACATCCCGCACTTCATTACGGCTGAGGTAGAACATGCCATCCTCATCCGGCCAGAAGCCAGCCCCTTGCAGCAGCTTCGACAACTCGCGCGCTTTCCGCCAGAAGACGCCCAGGGCCCAGTGTTCAATGTAGAAGTTGTGATCCTCGACATAGGGAAACACCGTCCGCGCCAGACCCAGCTTGCCGTCAAACACGGCCTGCGCCTCTTCATCCATCATATCGCGGTATTCTTCGGTGATCCGGTCACGTTCCGCCAACAGCCGTTCGGTCGGCCGCTCAATCCGCTCACCCGCCTTGGCACGCGGAATATAGTCGCGCAGGTAGGACAGCGGAATATCCAGATGGTCGATCCAGTACTTGTCGGTCGAATAGAACCCGTTGCCGCTGGTGAAGTTGAACCACGGGTCCTTCGCCACCTCCCACGCCGCCAGCCACGCAGCACCCTTGGGCAAAGCGCCAACCGCCGCCAAAGCTTCGCCCACCGAGCCTGTCAGCAGCGCATCATCAACACCCAGTTCCACCGCCAGCCGCGCCAGCTTCTTGATCTCGTCATCCGGGCGGAACAGTTCGCTATCCACACCTTGGACCATCTTGGCAATCGCCTGATCGGGGATGGTCGGGAACTGGCTTTTCACGAAGCCGAAGAAATCGAGATAGGCGGCATAGCCCAGATTCAGGAATTCGAAGTGGTACTGCCAAGTCTTGTAAGACAGCTCGATCAACTTGTCATACGCCTCGAAAATCGCGTTGGTATTGTCGAGGCCTTTACCTTCTTTCACCCATTCCAGCGGCACCACATCCGGCAGGTCGGTAAACGAAATCGCGTTCATCTGCGCGATCATATCCGCGACCTTGACCTTCCAGTTGGCCAGCAGGTCGTTCCAGTTGCCGAAATAGTGCCCGGCCCGCTCCATGAAATGCGGTATCCGCGCTTCAATGTCCTGCGGTGCCACAGCAACCGGGCTGAAGTACACGAAACCATTCAATATACGGTAGTCGATCCCATTCGCAGGCGGCACCAGCAGATGGCGAGTGTTATACTGCCCCAGACATTTGATCGAGAAATCCAGAAAGATAACGTCGAACGGCCGCAGCGGCGTCGGCCAGTGCTGTGAATTACAGAACCAGAACTTCGCGTCATCCTCGGCGCGGCGGCTCGGCTGGAATTGCGTGTAGTAGGGGTAAAGGTCTTCCCAGCCCTCTGCCCCTTTCGGCGGTTTCACGTCGAAGGCGCTGGGAAACAGCGAAACTTTGGCGTCCATGTGTCGGTTTCTCCCTGAGATATTATGCTTGTGGGCTGGCGGTTAGCGCCGCACAGGCATTGCGGTGGTCAACGTGCCGACGATCCCCATCATGCCGGTGGCATAGGTCTGCTTCGGCGCAGCAGTCTTCTTCTGGCTCCAGATCGTCTCCGGGCGGCTTTGCAGGGCAAGCAGGTTTTCCCCGTCGGCCAAGTCCGCATCAATCGCCCATTCCACATCCTGCGGGCATTTGTTCTGCTTTTCCAGCCGCTTGGCAAGCCTTGCCACCGCCAGAATCTCGGCATCCGTCAGGCATTGCACGCGGCGTCGAGCTTCGTCCACCTCACGCTCCACCGCTTCGCCCAAGACCGCATCGCCCACCAGTTCGACATGCTTGTCGGAAATCACCCGCTTGATGATCTGTTCCAGCACCTTCTCGACGGTGTAGTTGTCCGGCGTCACCACCCCCGACACAACCATCTCACCAAGCCCCCAGCTTGCATCAATGACAATCTTGGTCCGGTCTCCGTTCAGCGGGTCCAAGGACATCGCCACACCGGCGGCCTTGGCGTTCACCATCTTCTGCACGCCGACCGACATCAGCACATCGGCATGAACGATCCGGTTCTTCTCGCGGTACGCCACCGCCCGCGTCGTATACAGCGAGGCCCAGCAGTCGCGCACCTTCTCCAGCACGTCGTCAATGCCGCGCACCCACAGGTAAGTATCCTGTTGACCCGCAAAAGACGCATCCGGCATATCCTCCGCGGTGGCCGAGGACCGCACCGCAACGGGAATATCGCCCATCTTGCCATAGGCCACCCGAATGGCCGCCTCCACTGCCTCGGGCAGCTTGTGGTTGCGGATGCGGATGCGGATGGCTTGAGCGGCGCGGTCGATGGAATCCAGATCATAGGGATCAACCCCGGCCATATGCCGCAAAATCTCGGCCCTAAGGCCATGGCGGTCCAGCATCGCCGCATAGGCATCCGTCGTCACCGCAAAGCCCGGCGGCACCGCAACACCGGCTTGCGTCATCTGCCCGAGTGAGGCGCATTTGCCGCCCACCCGTGCGTGGTCCGCCGTGCCGATGACACTGAAATCGAGGGTATAAACGCTCATTGGTCCCACTCCACCATGACCGAATTGGGCACCCGGAAGCCAAGGTTCCGGTGATACTCCGCCGTGAACCCCGGTGCCAAGCGCAGCGTCGGGAAGCGGTCCGACAACTGCTTCAGCAAGGATGCCGCCTCCATCTTGGCCAGTTGGAAGCCAAGGCAATAGTGGATGCCATAACCAAAGCTCAGATGAGTCCGTGCATTCTCGCGCCTGATGTCCAGCTTTTCGCCCTGCGGGAAATGTGACTCATCGCGGTTGGCCGAGCCCGTAATCATCAGCACCTCAGCCCCCGCAGGCAGATCCACCCCGCCCACTGACGCTGCAACCCGCGCCTTCCGCCGCCAGCCGACAACCGAGGGCATATAGCGCAGCATCTCTTCCACCGCAGTCGGGATCAGGCTGGCATCCGCCTTGATCATGTCCCAAGCTTCGCGGTTGTCCATCATCGTCAGCACATAATTGCCCATGAAGGTCGAGGTCGTCTCATGCCCGGCAAACAGCGTCGAGTACAGAACCCCGGCAATCTCCTCATCTGAAATCTCAGCCCCTTCCGCCTGCAACCGCAGCAGATCTGACGGAAAGTCATCGCCCGGCGCAGCCCGCCGCATGGCCAAGAGATCGTGGATGTATTTCCAGTACGCCACCATGTCATGCGCAATGGCGATCTGTTCTTCATCCGGGGGATCGCCCCAGGTCATCCGCCCCCGGCTGGCCCCATATTGCTTGATTTTGGCCACATCCTCATCCGGAATGCCCATCAGCGTGAACAGCACGTAAGCGGGGACCGGATAAGCCACCACCTCCCAGAAATTCACCGGGCCATGGCCACCCTGCGCCTCCAAGGCATCCAGATGCCGGGCCACGATGGTTTCAATCTGGGGCGCTATCGACTTGAACCGCCGGGGCCCGAAGCAGCTTTGCGCCACTTTGCGGATGCGGGTGTGTTCGGGCGGCACACGGGCGGTCAGGCCGGAATAGGCGGTAAACCCGCCCTCTTTCAGCACCACCTTCGCCGCATCACACATCGCCCGGGCCGGCTTCTGCGCGTTCTCGGAACTGAACGTCTGCCAGTCGTCAAAGATCGCCTTGATGTCGTCATAACGTGACGCGATCCAATAGCCGGTCTCTTCATGAAAGAAAATCGGCTCCTCCTCGCGGAACGCTTTCCAGCGGGCATGCGGGCTGTTGAGGTCGAACGGGTCATACCCTTCCGACGGCTTGACGCCGTTGATATCCTTCATGTCGTGCTCCTCCCGTGATGGGTGCAAGGCTTTCGTCGGCCCGCACCCTCTTTCGAATCAGGGTAAGGCCAATGGCTTTGGTTTTTCTTTGGCAAATTCGGCAAATCTCACCTCGGCCGCGACATATCTCGGTATAATTAAATAATTTCAACACATTATGTTGCGCCAATTGTCGCAAGGGCCTGACGATACTGCCGGAACGGCCGGTGCATCGCATCGACCCGGCCCTGTGCGACAAAGATCTTCATCGCCTCGGCTTTGGCCCCTTCCGAGGCTGGGTCAATCGCCAAGGCCTTCATGCAATGCTCCAGCGCTTCCCGCGTCCGCTGCGACCGCGTCAGCACTTTTGAGAAATCATATTGCAGCTTCAGCGCCATCTCCCGCAGCCAGATCCGGCGCGGCATGCACCAATCCTCTTGTTCCGACTGAACATACTCCAACGGCAGGTCCTCGAACAGATCGCCGGTGTAAAGCTGCTCGGCGGCGGCGTAGATGCGCAAGGCCGCCTCATCCTCGCCACGCTTGTACAAGGACAGGCCGCGACGGCAGAGCTGTTCAAAGGTGTCAATGTCGATCCAGCTGCCACTGGGCGGGCTGAGGCGGTAATATTCCCCCATCCGAACCACCGCGCCCGCATCGCCCAAAGTCTTGCGCAGCATGGCCACCGTATGGTGCAACCGCGTGCGCTTGGTGTCTTCCGAGCCATCCTCCGGCGACAGCAACTCCCCAATCCGGTCGGCATGGGCACCCTTCTCCCCACTTTGCAGCAGGTAAGCAAACAAAGTCCGCGTCTTCTTCGGCGCCCCCCCTTGAATGCGCCAATCCACCGCCCGGTTGCCGATGATCACCTGCAGATGCCCCAGACAATGGATATGCCACCGCATGACCCCCGGCTGCGCGCCCAACAACGCCCGAGGCTTTGACAGCCACGACGGAGTAGCCCCCCGCGCATGCATCTGCCCGGTGCGCCGCCGTGCCCGCAGGCTGGCATAATCCGGTACCACCCGGCCCAGCATGAACGAAAGCTGATCGTCCAGCAAAGCCCCGTCCAGCAAATCCGCCGGTATCCAATACGGGTTGTCATGCAGGCCCGAAGGTGCCAGAAACTGCCGGTGCGCCCGGAACGCCGCCTGTATCTGTTCCTCGATCGTCAGGTTCTGATTGTAGATGCTGACCACCGGCCGCCCCATCTGCGCCAACCGGTCCGCCACCGCGCCCCAGCTTTCCAGACTGGTCGCACCCTGCACGTTCGCCACTGCCCAGCCCATATCCACCACCAGCCCGCCCGCACTTTCCGCCAGCCTTGGCCGCAGCCGGGCAAAAACCTCCTCCGGGTCAAGCGGAGAGTGGTCGAGTGCTGACTCCTCGACCGGCAACCGGCGCTCAACGGGAATGTCAGGCAGCAACTCTGGATCATCCGTCAGCAGCACCGCCGTGGCCAAATCCAAGCTGCAAGCCAGCGAGGCCGTCAGGAACGCCGCATCATCCGTGTCATAAAACACCGCCGCGTTGATGGCGTCGGAGGGGATCACGCTGGGATGGGGCAGGGCGGTCATGGCGGACTCCGCAGCAGGACAGGGCCAGCTTATCCCCAGCCCCAGGCGAATGCCAAAGAAAAACCAAAGACCGCCGCGCTAGATTGATTCGCAAGGCCCGGTAACAGGGCCCCGGGGGGCGGCGTTCAAAAACTGCAAACCGAAAAGCTGGGGCCACTGGTCGCAGCCCGGTCAGTCATGCCCCGCTTCCAACCCGAAAAGGCGGCACATGGCTGAGGCTACGACATTCGATTACCTGATCGTCGGCGCAGGATCCTCTGGTGCCGTCCTGGCCAATCGTCTGTCCGCCGACCCCACCCTGACCGTCTGCCTGATTGAGGCTGCCCCCCCCCAGACCGCATCCCTCTGATCAACATCCCCCTCGCCGTGATGTGGCTGTCGAAAGACCCCAAACACAACTGGCTGCACACCTCCACCCCGCAAACGGCCCTAGATGGCCGCAGGGTGTCCATCCCCCGGGGCAGGGTCCTTGGCGGCAGTTCAGCCATCAACGGCATGATCTACATCCGGGGCCACAAGGCCGACTATGACGGCGGGGCGGCGGCGGGGTGCGAAGGCTGGGATTACGCCTCCCTCCTGCCGTACATCAAGCGCAGCGAAGCGAACCAGAGCGCCACCCTCGACCCTGCCTTTCACGGCCACGACGGCCCGTCAACAACCTGACTGACCCCAACCCCGTCGACCATGATTTCATCGCCGCCGCAGGGGCATTGCAACTGCGCCCCTGCGCCGATTTCAACGCGCCCGAGCCTGAGGGCATGGGCCTTTATCAGGTCACCCAGAAAGACGGCAAACGCCACTCCACCGCCCGCGCCTTCCTGACGCCGGTCAAATTGCGCGCCAACCTGATCATCCTGAGCAATGCCGAGGTGCTGCACCTTGACCAGAAGGATGGCCAAGCCACCGGCATCACCCTGCGCCACCAAGGCCAGACCCAAAGCCTGCAAGCCCGCGCCGGGGTGATCCTGTCGCCGGAACCAAAGGCTCCCCCGATATCCTGCTGCGCTCTGGCATCGGTCCCGCAGCGCAAATCGCAGCCGCATGCGGCCCCCCCCACTACAACCTGCCCGGGGTAGGCCAAAACCTGCAAGACCATGTCGATGTCATGGTGATCTGCCAAAGCCGCTCCACCACTCCCTACGGCATCTCAGTCAAAGCCCTGCCGCGTCTGGCACTCGACGCCCTGCGCTGGGTCACCGCCAACCGTGGCATGTTGTCGTCCAATATGGTCGAGGCGGGGGGCTTTGTCCGCTCAAACCCGTCGGAACCCCGTCCCGATATCCAGTTCCACCTGATCCCGGGCCGTAAAAGCCACCGCGGAAAGATGGTCGAATACGGCCACGGCATCAGCCTGCACACCTGCGTGTTGCGCCCCGAAAGCCGGGGCAGCGTGACCCGCAGCAGCCCAGATGGCCCCCCAGACATCGACCTTGGCCTGCTGACCGCTGACGCCGAAATGACCCGCCTCATCCACGGCGTCCGCCTCGCCCGCGCCATCCCGCAACAGCCCCAAATGGCCCGCCATGGTCTGACACAGATCATCCCCGGCGACGCCGCTCAATCCGACGACGCCCTGCGCACCTATATCCGCGCCAGCGCCCGCACCGTCTATCATCCGGTGGGCACCTGCGCGATGGGAAGCGGCCCCCTTGCCGTGGTCGATGCCCGCCTGAAAGTTCGCGGGGTGAAATCCTTGCGTGTGGTGGATGCCTCGATCATGCCGAACATTGTAAGCGGAAACACCATCGCCCCCAAGGCCGACGACAAGGGCCACCAAAGGCCCGGCTTCAAGACACCAAACAACGGAGGAGGAAGACATGAAACTTGCAAGGGGCCTGATGGCGTTGATCGGCACAGGAATTATGGCGGGCGTAATGACAATAGCAGGCCAGGCCTCAGCTGGGGTGACCTGTGGAGCCACCACCGGCCAAGCGGCCACGGGTGCCCCCATCATCATCGGCGGCATCTGTGCCAACGGCGCGCCGGGCGACTGGTCATCGTCAACGGACGCCGCAGCCGCCTACTTCGCCTGCGTCAACGCCAACGGCGGCATCAATGGCCGCCCGATCGGCTACCGCGATGAAAATGACCAATGGGCACCTGCGGCTGCGGCCCAAGCAGCCGCCAAGCTGGTCAACGACGACAAGGCCGTGGCGCTTGTCGGCAACGGTTCCTTCATCGAAATGGCCGTCAACGCCAAGACCTACAAGGACGCAGGCATAATGGTCATGGCCTCGGCCTGCGCCATATAGGAATGCTTTGAATCCTCCAACATCGTTTCCACCAACGAAGGCCCGCTGCCCTTTAATCTTGGTGCCGCCGAATACGCGCAATCGGTGCAGGGTGCCCAGAACATCGCCTGCATCGGCCTGAACATCCCCGACAACGGTGTGTGGTCCTGTCAGGCCGTCATCGACATGATGACCAAGCGCGGCGGCACACGGTCCATGGCCATGCTGAACCCCGGTTCTCCGGATGTGAACTCGGCCCTGTTGGAGGCGGTGGCGTCAGGTGCCGACACCATCCTGATGAACCTGCCCGCTGGTCTTGCGATTGCCGTGCTGAAAGCCGCGCAACAGCAGAACCTGCGCGACAGCTATAACCGGATCGCCCCGACCCCGCTTTATGACCTGCCGGTGCCTGCTGCGATTGGCTACTATTGGGACGGCAAGGTCTATGTGCAGGCCAAGCTTGCCCCGGTTTCCGTCAATGGGGCGAATGCGCAAAACTGGCTGGCCGTGATGGACGGCTTCGGCAAGAAAGACGACCCGCGCGACACCTTCAGTCAGGGCGGCTGTCTGTCGGCGGAATTCTTCACCAAAGCGGCCCTCGCCATGGTTCCGAAAGACCTTGACGACCGCGCCAAGGTGACGGCGGCGATCAAGGCCATCTCGGGCTACAAGTCAGACCTGATGTGCAGCCCCTACTACGTCGGAGACGCTGATTTCCACATGCCCAACCAAGCGGGCTACGTCGTGAAAATCGCCAAGGGTGGCTTTGAAGTCGTGCAGACCTGCACCGAATATGAAAGCGACTACTTCGCCCTCCATATCGAACTCGAAAAGAAGCTGGGCCTGCGGTAACCGGCGCACCCGGCCCAAATTCCTGCGCCAGCCCCGCAAGGCTGGCGCAACCCCAACACCGCGCTCGCTTCGGCTGACGCAGGCCAACACCCGCGCGCCAGCCTTGTTTCCGGCTGTCGCCCCCCCGCCCCTTTTTTTCCGACGTGGTGCCATGTCCAGAACCTCCCTGATCAACTGGGCGCTTTATGTCGCCTTGATGGCCGCCACCATGCTGTGGCCTGGCTTGGGCAAGCCCCTGAACGTCGCAGGTATGTTCATCACGGCTGGCCTCGCCGCAGGCTCGCTTTACGCCCTTGGCGGCATCGGCATGGTCGTGCTGTTCCGCGCTTCGGGCGTCCTGAACTTCTCGTCCTGGGCCGCCGGCGCCATGACCGCATGGCAGGTCACGCAATGGGGCTCCTGGCCCCTTTGGCGTGGCTGTCGCGCATCCTCGTCGCCCTGATCCTGACGCTCGCCTATGGCCGCTTCATCGCCCCGCTGCTGGCGTGGCGGGAAACCGTCGTCAAAGCCGTGGCCACCCTCGGCTTCGCCCTGATCCTTCTGGGCCTCGTCTCGTTCAGTTGGCCCGACGATCCGCGCTCATTGACGCGGCCCACCGATTCCATCGGCCTGATGCTTCTCAGCCTGCGCGTCACCGGAACAAGTGTCATGGCCTTCGCAGCCTCGGTCCTGATCTGCATCGGCATCCGTGTCTTCCTTGGCCGCACCCAGATCGGCCTGCAAATGCGCGCCGTGGCCAATGACCGCGACCTGTCCGCCCTGCTCGGCGTCCCGATCCGCAAGGTGGAAGCCATCGCCTGGGCCATAGCAGGGTTTCTGGCAGGCTTCACCGGCCTGATGTTCGCCAACCTGATAAGGTTGGAGCCTGTGGTGATCACCTTCATTGTCATCCCCTCCATCGCCGCAGCCCTGTCAGGCCGGCTGGACAACCTCGGCCTCGTCCTGATCGGTGGCTTGTCGATTGGCGTCATTGAATCCATGCTGACCCTGTCGCCCACCCTGAAAGGGGTCCGCCCCATCGCCCCCTTCGTCATCGCGGCCCTTGTCCTTCTTTACAACCAGCGCAGCAGCCGATTGCTTTTCGCAGGCCGCTCGTGATGGACCGCGCCCTTTTCCGCATCACTCCATCCGGTGCCGCTGGCCTGATCTTCGCAGCCTTCGCTGTCACCGTCCTGCCCGCGCTGGCCGGGTCCTACTGGTTAAGCGTCCTGACCTCCGCCGCCTGCTTCACCATGGCAGCCGCAGGCGTGGCCTTCATGTACGCAAGGCTGGGCATGGTCTCGCTTACCCTGGTGGGCCTGATGGGCATCGGCGGCTGGGTGGCCCCGCGCCTGAATTTTCTGTTCGACTTCCCCTTCGAGGTGAACCTTGCTCTCGCAGCTCTCGCAGCGCTCGCCACCATGGTCTTCGGCTGGACATTGGCCCTGCCAGCCCTGCGGATGCGCGGCCTTTACCTTGCCCTCGTCACCCTGATGGCCGCCGGAGGGCTGGAGATCATCTTCTCCACCTTCCAGTTCCCCAACGGCGGCACCGGTTTCTGGGGCGTCAACGTAGGCTCCACCGCCCCGTTCCGTGGCCCCGCGCTTGCCCAAACCCCCGCCGCCTTCCTGCGCTACGTCGTCATAATGACCACCCTCCGCTTCCTGCTGATCGAGGCCCATCGCCGCACCGCCCCCGGCCGCGCCTGGGCGCTGATCCGCAAGTCCGAGGCCGCCGCCATGGCCGCAGGTGTCAACGTCACCCTGTACAAAACCTGGGCCTTCGGCATTGCTGGCTTGCTGGCGGGCGCATCCGGTGCATTGCTGGCAGCCAGCCTCGGCCTCCTCGACGACAGCACATTCCGCTCTCCCGAAAGCATCCTGATCTTCGCCTTGGCCGTCGTCGGCGGCGCGCGCTACTGGCTGAGCCCGGTGATCGCGGCTTTCCTTTACCGCATCCTGCCAGCGCTTCTGAACACATGGGGCGTCAGCGCCGACCTCGCCTATGTGATCTTCGGCGTGGGTCTGCTGCACGCGCAGATCAGCGCGCCCAACGGCATCGCAGGCCAGATCTTCGACGGCGTTGCAGCACTTTCAACCAAACTGAAAGGTGCAAAATGATCGCGCCTCATGTGGTTGAAATCGACAAGGTCATCGTCCGCTTCGGCGGCGTAGTCGCCCTGAACGCCATCTCCGCCAGCTTCACAGCCCCCGTCGCAGGCATCATCGGCCCGAACGGAGCCGGCAAAACCACCCTGATGAACGTCATATCCGGCTTCGGCTCCTCAACGGGAGGCCGCATCCTTGTCGATGGCCAAAACATCCTGTCCCTCGCCCCCCCCCACAAACGTGCCCACATCGGCCTGCGCCGCTCTTTCCAGAAAGAGCAGATTGCCGATGACCTCAGCGTTTTCGAAAACGTCCTGGTCCAGCTTGACCACCGCGCAGACCAGGCAACCGCCAACCGTGCCGAGGCCGCCCGGATGCTGGAAGCCGTCGGCCTGACAGACCGCGCCCACAAACAAGGGCTGCACCTCTCTGGCTTTGAACGCCGCCTGACCGGCATGGCCCGCTGCCTTGTGGGCCAACCCAAACTCATCCTGTTCGACGAACCCGCTGGCGGCCTGTCGGTTGACGAAACCCACCTCCTTGGCGACCTCATCCTGAACATTCACGCCCTGACCGGCACGCAAACCCTCGCCATCGACCACGACGTCGAACTGATCTCCCGCGTCTGCACGCAAACCCTTGTGCTGGATTTCGGCTGCCGCATCACCTTCGGCCCCACGGCTGACGTGCTGGCAGACCCCAAAGTCAAAGCCGTCTACCTTGGGACTGAGGATATCGCATGACCCTGACAGTCCAAAACCTAAGCGTCACTGATGGCACCCGCACCCTTCGCTCCGGCGTCACCCTCACTATAACCCCCGGCCAGGTCACCGTCGTCATCGGTGCCAACGGCGCGGGAAAATCCGAACTGGTCCTCGCCCTCGTTGGAATGCCGCCGGTCAGCACCGGAACCGTCACCCTGAACGGCCAACCCCTCAAACCCACCCCCGAAGCCGTCCGCCGTCTGGGCATCGCTGCCCTCCCCGAGCGCCACCGCGTCCTTACCGCCCTGTCCGTCGACGACAACCTGCGCGCCGCAGGCTCCTTCATGGGCGTCAAAGCCGTCGCCCAACTGGCCCAAGTCTATGCCACTTTCCCCGAACTGGCGGAGCGCAAAACCCAACTCGCAGGCACCCTGTCTGGCGGCCAACAACAGATGCTCGCCCTCGGCCACGCCCTGATGTGCGCCCCCCGCTACCTGCTGATCGACGAGATGTCCTTGGGCTTGGCCCCCCTCATCGTCAAACGCCTGCTCACCGTCGTCACCACCCTGAAATCCCAAGACGCAGGCATCCTGTTGATCGAGCAGTTTACCGACCTCGCTCTTTCCATCGCCGAAACCGCTGTCGTCCTGCGCTCCGGCAAAATGCGCTACTCAGGCCCGGCTGCGGCGCTGATCGCTGATCGCTGACAAAACCTTCCTGCAAGACGTGTATTTCGGTATCTGAACTCGTCTACCTCCACGGCAAAACCGCCCTGATCACCAGCGGAGCAGGCTCCATCGGCCGCACCACAGCCCGGCTTTTGAAGGCGCAAGGCAGCCACTTAGCCCTGATCGACCGCGACCCCACAGCCCTCGCCCAAGCCGCCGCAGACCTTGGCCCGCAGACCTTTACCTTTACCTTCACCGCCGCCGTCGCCTCTGAACCCTAAACCCAAGCCTGCGTCGCAGCCACGATCACCCGCTTCGGCTGCCTGGACATCCACTTCTCCAACGCGGGAAACTTCGGCATCCTGGCCCCCATCGCCGCCGAACCGGCCGAAACCTGCAACGCCGTCATGGCCACCCACGTCCGCATCGCCTTCCCCCGCCGCCAAATATGCCCCCCCACATGGCCCGTGGCGCCTCCATCACAGTAACCTCCTCGGTGGCCGGATTATGCGCAGACACCGTCACCAACGCCTTCCAGGCCGCCGTCGAAGCCGACCAGACGCCTATCATCAACCGCAATGCCGCCCCGGTCTTCGACGACGCAATCCCCATCGGCCGCCACGCCACCCCCGCTGAAATCGCTCGCGCCGTCCTCTACCTCGCCTCCAACCTGAGCGCCTTCGTCACCGGCACCGCACATTCCGTCTACGGTGGCATGGCCATTCAACCCCCCTAAAACTTATCTAAAATTTCCATTCATCTGGGTCCAAATATCCCACGGGGAGCGCGCGGGGTATGGAACCCCCCGCTCCTGGGCGTGGAGCGCGACGGGTGTGAAAGCCCCCGCTTCCAGCGCCTACAAAGCCTCCCGACATAGCCGCATCAAAACCGCCACCGCTGCCGGCATCTCCGCCCCCACCACCGTCGTCATCCCCACCGCCCCAGACAAAAACGTGGCCCCCAAAGCCACCGTCACCAATACCCCCGCCTCCACCTCATTCTCCACCACGCCCCGGGAAATGAACCACACCGCATCCGAGGCCAGTAATAACCCCCGCCCCAAGGCCAAAGTGCTGGTCTCCATAGCGGGTTCCAGCCCGGCCTGGCCCAGCGCGCCCAGATACTCGTCGACGTTCTTGCGGATGATCGCATCCCGCGTCGGCAAGATCACCGGATAGTCCTGCAAAATCCTGCCAATCTCAAATCGCGCAGCCGGATGCCCTGCCCGCACCACGGCAATGAATGGCTCTTCATACAGATACTCGAACGCCACCCCCGCCATTTCCGCCGCATTGGGCATCCGGCCAATCATCAAATCCATCTGCCGCGCCCGCAGCTTCTGCAACAGGAACGGATGCGACCCTGTCTCAATCGACAAGGTCACCGCCGGACGCCCCTCCAGAAACCGCCCCACCACTGCCGGGAAAAACCGGGTGGAGACGGTCGGCACCAATCCCACCGATACCCTGTGCCGCAAACCCTCGCCCCGCATGACCTGCGCGCCAACGTCCAGGCTGGCTACCGCGTCCCGTGCATGCCGCCGAAACGCCTCGCCTTGCGGGGTCAAAACCATCCGCCGCCCGAGCCTTTGAAACAGCAAAGCCCCCAGCAAATCCTCCAACTCCGCCAGCGATTTTGACACCGCAGGCTACAACAGCCCCAATACCCCCGCCGCCGCCGTCAATCCGCCCTTTTCCGCAATCTGCAAGAAAACCCTGATCTGCCGCAACTTCACGCCCTGATGCATAACCATTTCGCTATCTCAACCAGTTCATTTTTCATTATCCCCCCGCAAATGATTATGCGAAAATCAAAGCCGGAGGAAGCCATGCCCATATTGATCCGCCCCTGGGGCCACCTGCACTACACAGACGAGGGCCCCAAATCCGCGCGCGCAGTCCTCTATGCCAATTCGCTGGGCACCGACCTGCGTATGTGGGATGCGGTGACCCGCCTTCTGCCATACCGCGCCATCCGCTTTGACAAACGCGGTCACGGCCTCTCCGCCACGCCCTCCGCAGACTGGATCGTCGAAGACGCAGCCTCTGATGCCGTGGCCCTGCTTGACCACCTCCACATCCAAAAAGCCATCATCGCAGGCTGTTCTGTCGGCGGCATGATAGCCCAGGCCATAGCCATACATCACCCCGCACGCGCCACAGCCCTCATCCTCTCCAACACCGCAGCCAAGATCGGCACGCCGCAAAGCTGGCAAGCCCGCATCGCAGCCATCCAAACCGGCGGCATCGCCTCCGTCGCTGACACAATCTTGCAACGCTGGTTTGTCCAACCCTTCCGCACCTCGCCCGAGGCCCTGCCTTGGGCTACCATGCTTCTGCGCGCCGACCCCACTGGCTACATCCAGACCTGCGGCGCCCTCGCCATTGCTGACCTGCGCGGGGGCCTGAAAACCCTTACCCTCCCCACCCTCCTGATCGCAGGAAGCGAAGATCAATCCACCCCGCCCGCCTTGGTGCAGGAAACCGCCGCCCTGATTCAAGGCGCGCACCTCACTATCCTGCAAGGCTCCGGCCATATCCCTGCCATCGACGCGCCTGAAGCCACCGCCCAAGCCATCACCACCTTTCTCAGAGGCCTCCATGCCTGACATGCACACCAAAGGCATGGCCACCCGCCGCCGCGTTCTGGGTGACGCCCATGTCAACCGCGCCGAGACCGCCAAGACCCCTTTTGACCAGCCCTTCCAATCCCTGATCACCGACGCCGCCTGGGGCCACGTCTGGTCCCGCGACACCATCAGCTTGCGCGAACGCTCCATGCTGACCATCGCTTTGCTGGCTGGTCTGGGAAACGATCACGAACTGGCCCTGCACATCCGCGCCACCGCCAACACCGGCGCCACAGAATCCGACGTGATGGAAGCCCTGCTTCACGTCGCCATCTACGCCGGTGTTCCCCGCGCCAACCACGCCATCAAGATCGCCCGCGACACCTTCGCCACCATGCGAGAGGACACGAAATGACCGCCAAAACTGCCGAATTCTACATGCGCGACCGCACACTCCAGCCGCCTGCCCATCATTCCGGCTACAAAACCTCGGGCCCGCGCTCCCCGCGCCTCTCCCTGCTGACGATGCTGCAAACCCTGTCCGAGATCACCGGCCCCACCTTCGGCCACTCTGACCTTGGCGCGCTCGACAACGACCTGACCCTGAACTACGGCCACGGCGGCCTGCCGATTGGCGAACGCATCATCGCGCACGGTCGCGTGCTTGACGAGAACGTCAGGCCCATCCCCAACACCCTTGTGGAGATATGGCAAGCCAACGCCGGCGGCCGCTACCGACACAAGAAGGACGCCTGCCTTGCCCCAATAGACCCCAACTTCGGCGGCTGTGGACGCACCCTGACCGACGCGAACGGCTATTACTTCTTCCGCACCGTCAAACCCGGCCCTTACCCTTGGCTTAACTACGTCAACGCGTGGCGGCCCGCCCACATCCACGTATCGGTCTTCGGCACCAGCTTCAGCCAACGCCTGATCACCCAGATGTATTTCGAAGGCGACCCCCTCATCGCCGAATGCCCCATCGTCAACACCATCCCCGGCCTTCCCGACATCGGCAGCCTGATAGCCCCGCTGGACCTCAACACCGCTGCGCCGATGGACTGCCTTGCCTACAAATTCGACATCGTGCTAAGGGGCCGCCGCTCCACCCTGTTCGAAAACAAACCCGAGGGGAACTGAACATGTTCAGGAAAAGTGAGAACCGGTTTTTCAATTCGAACATGCGAAAACTGAAAAGCTGAGCATGTTCAGGAAAAGTGGGAACCGGTTTTCCGGTTCGAACATTCGAAATCAAGGAGTCTGACGTGCAAACCCTGAATTACCTCCGCGAAACCGCTTCGCAAACCGCAGGCCCCTACGTCCACATCGGCCTCGCGCCCGGTGCCGCAGGTTTCCATCTGTTCGCGCAGGAACTGGGCCAGACCATCGCCCCCGAAGGCACCCCCGGCCAGCGCATCCATATCGAGGGCCTTGTGACTGATGGCACCGGAGCACCCGTCAAAGACGTTCTCCTGGAAGTTTGGCACGCAGACTCAAACGGTATCTACCCCCACCCGGAAGACCCTCGCGTCGCCGATGTCGCCCCGAATTTCAAAGGCTGGGGCAGGGTGATCACCAACTTCGACACCGCCTCTGGGCCTTCGACACCGTCAAGCCCGGCCCCGTTCCGGGCCGCAATGGCACGACCCAAGCCCCCCACATCTCCCTTTGGCTGGTATCCCGCGGTATCAACATCGGCCTGTCTACGCGCCTTTACTTCCCCGAAGACACCACCCTTCACGCCAAAGACCCCATCCTGAACTCCATCGAACAACGTCAGCGCGCAGCCACCCTCATTGCCACCGCCACCGCTCCGGGTCACTATCGCTTTGACATCCGCCTGCAAGGCGAGGGTGAGACCGTTTTCATGGATATCTGATGCCCGCCAGCCCCGCCGATTCCGCCCTTTACCGTCACCTTTTCAGCGATGACGAGGTGGCGGCGCTTTTCACCGACAGCGCCGAAATCCGCGCCCTGATGCTGGTGGAAGGCACGCTTGCCAAGGTGCAAGGCGCCCTCGGCCTCATCCCCGAACGCGCAGCCGCCTACCTGCACCGCGCCAGTCTTGAGCTGCAAATCGACCCCGCCAGCCTCGCCCAAGACATCGCCACCAACGGCGTCCCCATTCCCGCCCTTGTCACAGCCTTCCGCAAAGCCTGCGAGGCACCCGAGCACGCCGCCTACCTGCACTGGGGTGCCACAAGCCAAGACATCATGGACACCGCCTTAGCCCTGCGCCTGCGCCGGATGCTGGCGATCTTCGACACAAGACTGAACCTGCTGATCCCTGCCTTGGGCCACCTCGCCACCGCCCACGCCGAAACCGCAATGCCCGCCCGCACCTATGGCCAAACCGCCACCCCCACCAGCTTTGGCGCCGTCGTGGCCAGTTGGGGCCGCCCGCTGCTTCACCACCGGGCAAGACTGTCCGACGTCACCGCCTTGGTCACAAAAGTCTCCCTCTCCGGCGCAGCAGGCACTCTGTCGGCCATGGAAGACGCAGGCCCCCGGGTCCGCGCGGCGCTGGCCAAAGCCCTGAACCTGGCCGACCCCGAAGCAAGCTGGCACTCCGACCGTGCTGGCATAGCCGGCCTTGCCGCATGGCTTACCACCTTGACCACGCTTCTGGCCAAGATGGGCGAAGACCTTATCCTGCTGACCCAATCCGGCCTGAACGAAGTGACCATCGCGGGCGCAGGGGCCTCCTCCACCATGGCGCAAAAGCAGAACCCGGTCGGGCCATCCGTCCTGTCGGCCATCGCCAGACAGGCCATAGCGCTCAGCAACGCAATCCAGGGCTCTGCCATCCACCGCCAGCAACGCGATGGGGCGGCGTGGTTCACTGAATGGCTTAGCTTGCCGCAGCTTTGCATCCTTTCGGCCAAAGCCCTGGCCCTTGCGACAGCCCTGATCCCCCGCATTCACTTCAACCTTGAGGCCATGCAACAGGGCTTTGACGCCGGCCATGGCGTGATCTTTGCCGAGGCGCTGTCGTTCGCCCTCGCCCGCCAGATGCCCCGACCGCAGGCGCAGGCCGAGGTAAAGGCGCTGTGTCAAGAGGCCGCCAAAGGCACCCACCTTCTTGCGCTTGCCAGCCAGCGCTACCCCGGCACTGATTGGCAATTCGCACTTCAGGCTGACATGCTAGGTCAGGCCCCCGCCGAGGCGCGCGCGTTTGCCCGTCTGTCTTGCAAATCGTAAAGACAGACTGAAACCGCGTTCAAGGCAGGTCTATAACGGCAGACCCGTGTAGTTCTCTGCCATGAAACGCTGCGCCGTGGCGGATGTTTCCAGCGTTGCCATTTCCGTATCCTGCATCCGCCGGTCATAGGCGTTATGATCCGGAAAACGGTGCATCATCGTTGTCATCGACCACGAAAATCGCATGGCTTTCCAGATGCGGGCCAAGGCCTTCTGGCTGTACCCCTCCAGCCCGGAAGCATCCCCCGCAACGTATAAGTCCCTGAACCCTTGGGATAAATAGTAAACGTCCGAAGCCGCCAGATTAAGCCCTTTCGCCCCGGTTGGCGGCACGATATGCGCCGCATCGCCGACCAGAAACAACCGCCCCCACTGCATCGGCTCGGTCACGAACGACCGCAGCGGAGCAATCGACTTTTCAATGGAAGGCCCTGTAATCAGGGACTTGGCGGTACTTTCGGGCAGCCGAAGCTTCAACTCCGTCCAGAACGCTTCATCTGACCACTCATCGACACTGTCGGTCAGCGGCACCTGTATATAGTAGCGTGACAGCATGGCATTCCGCATGGATGCCAAGGCAAACCCCCGGTCGTGGGCTGCATAGATCAACTCTTCCGCGACCGGAGGCGTACGCGACAAAACCCCAATCCAACCAAAGGGATAGACCTTCCCATACTCCCGCCTTACGCTTGCCGGAATAGATGGACGGCTGACTCCATGGAACCCATCACACCCCGCGACATAGTCACAATCCAGCCGATGCGGCACACCACCCATGGTATAGCTGACCCAAGGCGCATCCCCCTCCAGATCATGCAAAGCCACATCCTCGGCGTCATGGATGACCGTGGCACCCAGCAAATCCTGCGCCTCATACAAATCCCGCGTCACCTCGGCTTGGCCATAGACCATCACCCGCTTGCCGCAAGTTGCTTGAAAGTCGACCCGGAACATATTGTTATTGCGGGATAAATAGCACCCGTCATGCACCATCCCCTCGCGGTCCATCCGGGCGCCCGCACCCGCCGCCCGCAAAAGCTCCACCGTGGTCCATTCCAGCACGCCAGCCCGAATGCGGCCCAGCACATAATCGCGGGATTTTCGTTCCAGAACAATGGTCTCAATGCCCGCAAAGTTCAGCATTTGCGACAGCAAAAGACCCGAAGGCCCGGCGCCGATGATGGCTACTTTGGTCCGCATGTTCTCTCCCAAGGTTTGTGAGTTACCTTGCCCATCCATGCGGCCAAGGGAATGGACTTGAGGCACAACCTCTGGTACTTTACGGACATGACCCAACCACAAATTCCCTCATGGCAGTTGTACGGTGAAATTAACGCCTTTCCTGACTTTCTGCATGTAGAACAGGTGGTTGACTGTGCCGCTGGCCTTGACTGGACCATCGCCCCCACCGCCACCTGCACTTGCACCAGTTGTTCCTGCTGACATCCGGCGACATAAACCTGACCCTGGATGGCGAGCCGCAGACCGTTATTCCCCCGATTGCCATCAACATTCCGCGCGGCACCGTGCACGGTTTCACCTTCTCTGCCGGAACCGAGGGTTATGTTGTGACCCTGCCAGCCGCCGATTTTCCCGACCTTTTCAATGCCCCCGCCGAAACCGCCGCAGGCCTTGGGCAGGTGTTCAGCGTGACGGCCGATCCTGCCCTTGTCCGGCGCTTTGCGGCGCTGGCGCAGACCCATGCGGGCAATGGCACCTTCCGCCGTACCCTGCTGCGGGCGGAAGGCGCGGCTTTGGCTGCGCAACTTCTTGATAAAGAACTGCAAATTCACGGACGCCGGATGATCGCCGACCCCCGCGTCCAACGGTTTGCGGCGATGGTGCGTGAGACGATGAGACGCCGCCTTGGCCTGCAAGACCTTGCCAGCGCGCTTGCCCTGTCGCCACGCCAGCTTGGCCGGCTATGCAAAGCCGAAACCGGAATGACCGCGCAAGGCTATATCGAGGCGCAGAAAATGCGCGAGGCCTGCCGCCTGCTGGTCTATACACGCATGTCCGCGCAGGCGATTGGCTGGCAACTGGGCTATGATGACCCTTCGTATTTCAGCCGGGTGTTTCAGCGCAATCTGCACCAGTCGCCAAGCGCCTATCGCGCCCGGTTTGACGGGTAAGCGTGGTGCCACCGGGGGTTCGCCCAAGCCCTGTGCCGCGCTTGTCCCTCATGAAAGCAATCATGGCCTTGGGTTCTGCGGACCCCAATTCCTGATCACCTTCGGCCTCAAGGCAGAAGGTGGCATTGGCGTCTTCAGGCTTATCGCCCATCCTGCGCATCATGGCGGTGTTGGGTGCAGGTTCCAGGCGTGGCGTGACACTATCGCAAAGTCCGTCAAGCCCGCTGAAGGCGATTTGTGGCCAGTCTGCGGCCCCTCAGGCGGCAGCGAGCGGACTGGCAAACTGACCGGGCGGTCCCTCAACCCGTAGGTGGTCGCCGATGGAGCCCGTCACATGCCCTGTGAAAACGTTGGAAGGGCTGGGGAATTCGGTGGCAAAACGTTTTCGGCCGGTAGCAGATTTTTCGGAGAAAGCCCGTCTTGTCGACTTTGCCTCGGCTTATGATCTTCACGCGGTGGTCCATCGCGAAGGCTTCGGACCGTCGGTGCCCTGCCGCACCGCCTTAGGACGCGACCGGAAACCTGCGCTTGTTGATCGCAAGATCCATTGACAGGACCGCACACTGGCGGCCTGTGAACAGGAGATTCAATTGCAGGCTGTCGGTCCGGTGCATCCGTTTCAGATGGGCATAGGGCACTGCTTGTGACAAACACGTTGTCGGCTGATCCCCGGCACGAGGGTCTGGCAGCTGACGCTTTGCTTTGCGCCAGGACGGGCCGCTTCGTGCGCTTGGTTGCTGAAGGTATCGTTGCGGTGTGCCGTCCTGCGCTGCTCGCCAAGTCTAGGACATTGCGTAATGTGCAAGGAAGTGCGGCCCATTCTGGCTATGCCGCGAACATGTTTCTTTGAACTCTGATCATATGGGCGCGCATTGTCGCGGCTGCTTGTTGGGCATCACGGCCTTCAATGGCAGACAGAATGGCCGCATGTTCTGCGCAATACTGGGCGCGGCGCGTGGGCGAGAAGGTTTTGCGCTTCAACTCGATCCACTGCGGGCGGTTGCGGATGGCCAGCAGGATATCGTGCAGCGTGGTCAGAAAATCATTGCGGGTGCTTTCAAAGATGCGCTTGTGAAGCTCGCCGTCCCAGCCTTCGAATGCATCTTTTTCCAAAGAGGCCACGGCCATAAGATGCGCGTGCCGAAGGGTTTCCAGGTCAGATTCGCGCGCGTTGGCGGCGGCCTGAGGTTCAACGATCAGACGAACGCGCATCACGTCCAGGGGGCTGGAGCCTGCGATGCTGGTCATCACCGCCAACAGATCGGCCTCTGTTTGGGTTGCGATGGTCACAAGATTTACGCTCCGAACAAGCTGCGGTTGCGCGCAAGAAGATGCTGGCGCATCGCCTCTGACGCGGCTTCCGTATCGCGCGCGGTCAGGGCCGCCACGATGGCACTGTGCTGGGCGCAGGTGTCCTGCCGATCCTCTTCGGTAAAGCCCCTGCGTCGGATGCCCGCAATGCGTGGCTGATTGCGAATGATGGCGAGAATTTCATTGAGGTTGGGCAGCAGATCATTGCGGGTCGCCATGAAAATGCGCTGATGAAATTGCATGTCCCAGTCCTCGAACTTGGCCATCAGGGTCGCAGCACAGGCCGCCTAATGCGCACGGGCGATGGCCGCAAGTTCCGAGGCGCTGGCATTGGCCGCCGCCGCGCCGCCGCCTGCGGTTCAATGATCAACCGCATGTTCATGATATCCAGCGGGCTGGTCCCGGCCAGATTCCGGACGATCTGCACCAGATCCTTGGCCTCATCCGGTGTCTGTGACGGCTGCGCCTCGGCAATCAGCGTGCCGCGGCCGACATGGCGGGTCACAAGGCCCTGCGCGGTCAAACTCTCGATGGCACGGCGGATCGTGTTGCGCGCAACACCGTATTCCAGCGAAAGGCGCGTTCGTTCGGCATGACGCCGGTTCCCGTCCACTCCCCGCGCAGAACGCGGTCGCGCAACGAGACGGCAATATCCCCGGATTTCCGTTTGATCATGCAAGCCTTCCGTTAAGCATATGAACCAATTAGAGAATTGGTATAGAAAAGTTCAACCCAGATTAGGCATTCCACCTGAAACAGCCCTATATCGGCAATATCGGTCATAAAATCGCTTGATTGGTTCCTTTTTGACAACTAAAATCAACGCAAAACTATACCAATCGGCAGATTGGCTCATCGAATCGAGGGAACCAGTGCAGATTGCCGCCTTTGACATCGCCGGAGAGAGGCGCGTTGGCATTGTCGACCCTGCGGCACAAATCGTCGCGGCCTTTGACCTTCCCGTCGATATGGCGCGCAAGGGGCTTCTGGCCGTGATTGGCAAACCGCTGCCGCGCACCTTGCAACCCGTTCCGCTGTCACACGTCACTTTGGCTGCGCCAATTCCATTGCCGCGCCGGAATATCTTTTGCGTGGGCAAGAACTATCAGGCCCATGCGGCGGAATTTGCGGCCTTGGGGTTTGACTCATCGGCTGCGGCGGGGGTGGTGCCGAAACATCCGATCATCGTTTCCAAACTGCCGGAATCGGTGGTGGCCCATCTGACCCCGGTTGAGATTGACGCCAAAGTGTCCACCTTGATCGACTATGAGGCGGAGTTGGCGGTGATCGTAGGCTTGGGTGGACGCGGCCTCGCCAAGGCAGACGCGATGAAGCACGTTTGGGGCTATACGATCATCAACGATGTGACGGCGCGGGGTTTACAGGGCAAGTAAAGTCAATGGCTGATCGGCAATTGGCAGGACACCTTCTGCCCAATGGGACCGGTGGCTGTGACGGCGGATGAGTTGGACCTTGCCGCAGCATCAGTCCGTTGCTTTGTGAATGGCGACAAGCGGCAGAATCAACGCTTTACCGACCTGATCTTTGACATCCCCACCCTGATCGCCACCCTGTCTGAGGGCATCACCCTGAACCCCGGCGATATCATCGCCACCGGCACCCCGGCTGGCGTAGGCATCCGGCACACTCTACCGATTTACCTGAAGGCCGGTGACGTGGTGCGGGGCGAGATTTACAGCATCGGTACGCTTGAAAACCGTTTCGTCGACCGCGCCTGATGAGCCTGGCCGCCGCCCTTGTTTTGGAAGACACCGTCTTCAGCGGGGCCCCCGTGGTGATGATCCACGGGCACGGCGGCACCTAGAACACGTTTCAACCCTTGATGGTGGCCTTGACGGGCTGCCGCAAGATCCGGCCAGACATGCCGGGATCAGGCCGGTCCGCCACCCCGCTGGAGCCGTTGTCGATTGAAGGCCACGCCGCCGCCGTCTTGGCCGCCCTGACCGAGGGCGGCGTGCGTCGGGCGCATTTCTTCGGCCACTCGATGGGAACCCTGGTCTGCCAGCATATTGCGGTTACGGCCCGGCAGTGTGTGGCCAGCCTTGTGATGTTTGGCGCGTTGACTGAACCCGGCGATGCGGCGCGCGCGGGTTTGATTGCCCGCCCTGGCGTCGCGTGGCAGTTCGGGATGGAGCGGATTGCAGATCAGATCATCGCGGGCACCCTGTCCGCCGCGACGAAACAGGAAAGAGGTGGTTCCGGAAATCCGAACAGCCGGGATAGGTGGATTTTCCGCGCAACAGCAGGAAGATGCTGCGAGCGAGGAGATGACCATGACGAGACG
>JAYSQA010000039.1:0-9267 GCA_043721775.1 Rhodobacterales bacterium | reverse complement strand
ATGTCCGCACCCCGCTTCGAATGTCCCTCAGGATAGACTTTGCCATGAAAAACGCAGACCGCCGAGGGTCTATGTGATCATCAGGGATGGAACAAATAGGGTTGACGGGCGGGCCAGAAAGCGCGTTTGATTGGCGTCTGACCGGATTGGCCGGTTGGGCGAGGTGGCAAGAGGTGAATGATGCGGAACGTTTTGGCGGCCTTGCTGCTTGGTGCGGTGTCTTTTGCGCCGGGTGCGCTGTGGGCGGAAACCTTGACCGACGCGCTGATCTCGGCCTATCGCAATTCACATTTGCTTGAGCAGAATCAGGCCGTTCTTCGGGCAGCGGATGAGGATGTGGCGACGGCTGTGGGCACGCTGATGCCGGTCGTCAGCTTTGTCACCTCGATGAGCTATTCGCACAATGACAAGGCAACCTCGATTTTCGGCAGCAGCGAATCTTCGTCCGGGTCGATGAGCCTGCAAGCCTCGATGACGCTGGTTGATTTTGGCCGTGGTGGCTTGGATGTGGCGATCAAGAACCAGCTGGTGCTGTCGTCGCAGGCGGCCTTGGTCAATGTCGAACAGCAGGTACTGCTGGATGCGGTTTCGGCTTATGTTAACTTGTCCTTGCAGGGCGAGTTGGTGGGCGCGCAGAATTCAAACGTGCATCTGATCACGCAGGATTTGCAGGCCGCAAAAGACAAGTTTGATGTCGGTGAAGTGACCAAGACCGACGTGGCCCTGGCCGAAGCGCAACTGGCATCGGCCAATGCATCCCTTGCTGCCGCACAAGGCAATTACAACGTCGCGCGTGAGCGTTACAACGCCGCCATCGGCCATTATCCCGACCATCTGTCAGTGCTGCCCAAGTCTCCGGTCAAGGTCAAGAACCTGGCCGAGGCGCGGGCGATTGCGCTGCGTGGCCATCCGGCCGTGCAGCAATCGCAGTTTCAAGCCAAGGCGGCCGATCTGGGCGTGGAACGCGCCAAGGCCGAGATGCGGCCTTCGCTGGATGGCAGTGCGACCTATTCCAAAAGCTTCGACCAGAACGGCTTCAACAACAAGGGCGTCGCATTGTCCCTGAAGTTCAGCCAGACAATTTATGCCGGCGGGCGGTTGAGTTCATCGTTCCGCAAGGCGATTGCGCAACAGCAGGAAGCCCATGCCGCGCAGCTGCAAACGGGCGTCAATGTGAACGAGGCTGTGGGCAAGGCATGGTCCAACATTCTGGTGGCCAACGCCTCGACTGCCGCCAATGACGAACAGATCCGCGCCGCACAAGCCGCCTATGACGGTGTCAAGCAAGAGGCCGATCTGGGCAGCCGCACCACGCTTGACGTGCTGAATGCTGAACAGAACCTGCTATCGGCCAAAGCATCGCGGTTGCAGGCGCAGGCGAACCTGTATGTGAACCAATACTCCTTGCTGTCGGCGATGGGTCTTCTGACCGCCGACAAACTGCATCTGGGCATTCCGACCTTTGATCCGCAGGCCTATTACAATGCGGTCAAGAAAGCCCCCGCAACCTCGGCTCAAGGGGCAAAACTTGACAGAATAATGAAGACTCTTGGCAAATAGGGCGCGGGTGTTGGCCATTCGTTAAGCCTGATCGCGTCACTTCCTTGAAGGAAGACGTCGAGTGGCATAGACTTCTTCTTGTGCCACCAGTGGAATGGTGGTGTCGTAAATGTGTGATGACAGCAGGACCCAAGCGAATATGGCTGGATCGGTAAACTCGGATGATCTTGAGGACGTGCTGTCGTCGATCCGGCGCCTTGTGTCCGAAGACCTGCGCCCGGCGCCCCGTCCGCAGATATTCGTCCATCCGACAGGTGCCCATCTTGCCGGCATGGGTCCGGCAAGCGCAGGTCCGGCAAGCACAGGTCCGGCAGGCACAGGTCAGGCAGGTGTGGGAGTGGCAGGTGTGGGGGTGGCGGGCTCAGGTCCGGCAAGCGTGCGTCCGGTTGGGGTTGCCGCAAGTCCGGTTGCAGCCGACAAGCTGATCCTGACCCCGGCGCTGCGGGTTCTGTCAATGCGGACGCTGACCGTCGTGCCAAAGGTGGCGCAGCCGCCGGTGGAGGCGTCAGCGGTTCAGCCGATGGCGCGCCTGCATCTCGGGGCAGAGCATGGGGTGGCGCGGACCACGCCGGATGTGGTGACCACACTGGGGCAGGGGGTTGACCAAGGCCACCGGCTGGATTGGGAATCTGAAACCGGTGATCCAGAGCCTGATGTCGATGGCCTCGACTGGTCCAGCTTTACGTTCGCCCGCAGGTCCATGCAGGAAACCTTTGCCGCCCGGGTGATTGCCGCTGAGATCGCAACGCCGGTTGAGGCGCATGTCAAACAGGTCTGGGCGCATTCCGTCCCCGAGGCTCCGATGGCGGAAGACGTCTCGTCTGAACCCGAAGATTGTGGTGAACCCGGCCATTGGGCCGATCTGGCCGAAGCGCAGGCTTTGGCCGATCTGGGCGCCTCTGCGGCGATCCCGGAACCCGAGGCCGAGGTGATCGGCGGTTCGCAGCAAGAAGAAGACAGCATCTTTTCCGAACAGGTCCTGCGCGAACTGGTGCGCGATCTGATACGCGAACAGTTGCAGGGCGATCTGGGCGAACGGATCACCCGCAACATCCGCAAGATGGTTCGGGCCGAGGTTTCCAACGCGCTGGCGGTTCACAAGCTTGACTGAAGGCTGCGCTTGGGGCATCGGGCCTGTTGGCAACCGGCCTTGGGGCATCCGGTCTCTTGGGGCAATGGACAAAAAGCCCGCGTCTGAACCTAAAATCGTCTTCTAAATAAAAAACGCGCCCCAAAGGACGCGCCTTTATGCGTAACGAACCACAGCTGTCAGGCGGCTTCGGCTTGATCCAGCTCCAGCGCGTGGCGGCGTTCGCTTTCTTCGCGCGACAGGGCAACCGACGTGCGAACCCCTTTTCCGACGAAATCCATCAGGCCCTTGACCACACGTTCATTCGGGTCGATCCCGGCGCAGGACAGCACTTCGCGACCATCGCGTGACCGGGCCCAGCGGGCGATCTGGTCCGGACCATTGCCGTACTTCTTGTCATCGGCAATGGCATCGTCCAACGCAGCCAGAACCACCGCCGCAAAAAGCTTGCGGGCGCGTTGTCCTTGCTCAAAGTTGAAGGCAGTGCTGTCGATGAAGTCGGCCATTTTGCGTCCTAATCTTGCTCTTGTCTTTTCTGACGTTCCGCGCTTGTAACGATTAGAAGACGATTCGTCATGCTGTTTCTAGCATGTCAGCCATGCGTTCTGTGCATATCTTTCGCGCGGTCCCCTCAGCATCTTGTTGAAGCTTTCGGGTGGGTTCCGCGATATATAGAGACCAGCGCAAACGGATCAAGCTTTCTTAAAGGTTTAATCGCAATGTCGGTCGCACTTTCGCAATCTCTGGCCCTTTCGCAATCTCTGGCACTTTCGATGCCCATCCCTGCCGCAGCCCTGCGTCACGCGGTGCGTGAGGCGGCCCGTCTGGCGATTTTGCCGCGCTTCCGAAGGCTTGCACAGGATGAGGTTTCTGAAAAGACCGGGCCAGCCGATCTGGTCACGATAGCCGATAAGGAAGCCGAGGCGCTGATCCAGGGCCGTCTTGCCCGCGATTGGCCGCAGGCGCTGGTTCTTGGCGAAGAGGGTGCCGCCTGTGACCCGTCGTTCCGGGCCGCCATGGGGACGGCTGATCCGGTGGTGATTGTTGATCCGGTGGATGGGACATGGAACTTTGCCCATGGGCTGGCAGTGTTTGGCGTGCTGCTGGCGGTGGCGCGGGCGGGGCGGCCGGTCTGGGGCATGCTGTACGACCCGATCTGCGATGACTGGATCGAGGCGGCAGAGGGCCAGCCGACCCGCATGGTGACGCCCACCTCGGTCCGCCTGTTGCACACGGCGGCCGCAAAACCCGTGGCCGATCTGATCGGCTATATTCCGGCCGGCCTGTTCCCGGTGATCCTGAAGCGGACCCTCGCTTTGGCGGGGCTTGCCTATGCGCGGGCGACTTGTCTGCGCTGTTCGGCCCACGAATACCGGATGCTGGCGCAGGGTCATGTCGATTTTGTGCTGTCGGGCCCGACGCCGCACCCATGGGACCATGCGGCGGGCGTGCTGGCCGTGCAGGGCGCAGGCGGTGTGGCGCGGTTTCTGGATGGCGGCACCTATGACACGGCGCGTGTGTCAGGCGTGCTGCTGTCTGCCAGCTGCGAGCCGGTCTGGCAGCAGGTTGCCGCCGACTATGCGGCACTGGCCTGAGACGCAAGATTTTTCGCCGAAAAATCTTGCTTCGACAGCGCGATGCGCATCCTTGCGGCGCCGATTTCACAGAACCCGTGCCCGGGCAGGTGAGAGGCCCCGAACGGTCCCGCCCAGGATTTTTCGACGAAAAACCTTGGGCTGCGCTACAGCCGCTCCACGCGGGCCTCACCTGCCCACATCTCGCCCCCGGCCTTGTCAAGCCGCAGATGGGCAATCGCGCGTCCGCCGCTTTGGGTGAACAGGCGCCCAACCTCGCGCCCCTCGGCCAGAATGGGGGTGCCGACCGGGGCGCTGCCCGCAACGGTCACAAGGGCCAGCCCTTTGCGCAGTTCGGTCTTGTGCTTCATCCGGGCGGTGACTTCCTGGCCCACATAGCACCCCTTGCGGAAATCGACACCGTGCAGCCGTTCAAAGCCCGCTTCCAGCAGATAGGTATCGTCGGGAAGCAGTTCGATGCCGGTTTCCGGGATCAGATGCGCCACCCGGATCGCATCCCAGTCAATCACAGGCTCAGCACCTGCCGCCCCGTACAGCCGCCACCCAAGTGCCGCATGGCGCGGATCGGGCATGGCGCCCGCCGGGGCCTTTCCAAGCCCGCGCGTCAGGCTGCGGTCTGACGGGGTCAGGGTCACATCGGCCCGCAGGCGGTACAGGGTCAGGCGTTTCAGGGTGGCATCGGCCAAAGCCTCGGGCAGGTCAAGAAACAGGCCCGCAGCATCATGGCCGATAAAGAAATCCGCCAGATACTTGCCCTGCGCTGTCAGAAGTGCGGCCCACACCAGACCCGGCCCGTTGGCCAAGGGCAGGACGTCATTGCTGACAACGCCTTGCAGGAAGGGCAAGGCATCCTTGCCGCCCAGGCTGATGATCCTGCGGGTGGTCTGGGTCATGCGCGGTCTCCTGTTGTTCAGATATAGACCAGCGCCGCCGCAGTAAAAGCCCTATTCCTTGAATTGCAACCGATAAAGGTCGGCATAAAGCCCGCCGCGTGCCAAAAGTTCAGCATGGCTGCCACGGTCAACGATCTGGCCCTTGTTCATCACAAGGATCACATCCGCCGCCTGAATGGTTGAAAGCCGGTGGGCGATCACCAGCGTCGTGCGGCCCGTGCGCAGGGTATCCAGCGCCTCTGTCACCAGCCGTTCGGTCTGGCTGTCCAAGGCCGAGGTCGCCTCGTCCAGCAGCAAGATCGGCGCATCACGCAGGATGGCGCGGGCGATGGCGATGCGCTGCCTTTGGCCACCTGACAGTGCGGTGCCACGCGGCCCAGCCGGGGAGTTGACGCCCAAGGGCATCGCCGCCACGAAATCGGCATGGGCCAAGGCCAGGGCCCGCGTCAGCCCCGCGTCGGTCTGATCGCCAGCCCCCAGCCGCACATTGGCGGCAATCGCCTCATCAAACAGGGCCGAGTCCTGACTGACCACCGCAAACAGGCTGCGCACCTCGCCAAGGTCAAGATCGCGCAGGTCCACGCCGTTCAGCGTGACATGGCCCGCATCCGGGTCGGCCAGCCGTGTCAGCAGATGAAAGATCGTTGTCTTGCCCGCCCCGGAGGGACCTACCAGCGCCGTCACCTTGCCCGGCGCTGCCAGCAGGCTGACCCTGTGCAGCACCGGTGTCTCGCCATAGCCAAAGGACACATCCCGCATCTCCAGCCGCAAAGCGCCCTGCGGCAGTGCCACAGGCCGCACCGCCGAGGTGATCTTCGGGTTTTCATCCAACAGCCCCCGCATCCGCTCCAACGAGGCCCTTGCCGCCGCCCACAGACCCGAGACTGACCCCAACCGCCGCAGCGGTTCAAACACCAGCCCCATCGCCGTGAAAAAGCTCATGAACGCGCCCAGCGTCTTGGTGCCGGCGATGATCTGCATGCCGCCGTACAGCATCACCCCGGCAAAGCCCAAAGCCGCCACCACGTCAATCAGCGCTGGAATGGCAGCGGCGGCGCGGTCTGACCGGAATTGCGCTGTCAGGTATTTCTCCAACGCCCGGCGATAACGGCTGACCTCATCGCCTTCCGCCCCTGACAGTTGCAGGGTGCGGATGCCGTGAAACGCCTCGTCCAACTGGGTTGACAGCGCCCCTGCCGCACCCCGCGCCGCCCGCGCGGTGCCGCGCACCTTCCTTTGCAGCCGCGTGATGGGAAGCGCCAGCAAAGGCACCCCCGCCACCGCAATCAGCGTCCAGCGCCAGTCAATCAGCAGGGCCACCACCGCCAGCGACAGCAACGACACCACATCGCGACCGAAGGCTTGCAGGATTGGCGGCCACAGATTGCGCAAGGTGGCGGTGTCGCCGCGCAACCGCTCCATCAGACTGCCGGGAGAGTGGGCAAGGTAAAACGACAGATCCAGCCGCAAGGCATGCGCCAGCATCGCGGCTTGAAGTTCCGCCCCTACCCGTTCAGACTGCCGCGCGATGATGACCTTGTGCGAAAACCCCGCCAAGGCCCGCAGCATGAACACCCCCCCGACCGAGGCCGCAACCCGTGCCACGACCGAGAACGCAGCCCCCTGATGCACCTCGTCAAACATCGGCCTGACAAGGTAAGACAGCCCCCCCGTCGCAGCCCCCTCCACCGCCATCAGCAGCAAAGCCAGCGCCAGCACAGGCCAGCGTTTGCCAATATGGTCGCGCCACAACCAGCCAAGCAGCCGTCGGGCAGGAAGGACCGTCATCCCTTGGCACCCCGGCGCAGGGCAGCAAAGCTGGCGGTCAGGCGGTCCGGGTCATAGTCCTGCTCGATCCAGGTCCGCAACGAACGCCCCGCACCTTCGGCCTCATACAGTGTCAGAAAGTGGTCCAGCACGCCGGTTGACGTGGATTTTAGGTGCAGATAGCGGAAACTCAACTGCCGTTTGGCCTCGGCCAAGGGGCGGTGTTCCACCTCCAGCAGATACAGGGCGGCCACCAGACCGGTGCGGTCGGCACCGGATTTGCAATGGATCAGGAAGGGTTTTTCCAGGCGCGGCAACAGGTCCAAAAGGTCCAGCAGAGTTTGTTTTGGTGGCAAACGGCGGGCCGACAGGGCCACGTCGTGCAGCGTCAGGCCAAGATTGCGACAGGCCTCGACCTCAAACAGATAAAAGCCCTGCCGGGGTGTGCCGCGCAGGTTCAGCACGGTCTTGATGCCAAGACGGTCCCGGTACTGCCCGAACCGCGCCGGAGACGGCTGGTTCGACCGCCAGACCCCCTGCGCCACCTGATCCAGATTGGTCCACCAGCCGCGCAGGAAGGCGTGATCCATCAGCACGAAATGCCACCACGCCGCGCGCCGCGCCTTGGGCGAGGAGATATCCGTGCCATAAGCCGCAGCCAACCGGGCTTGCAGGTTCAGCATCCGCTTCTTCAATGCGCTGGCCATGCGGGTCCTGACGGCTGCCTCGGGTCCAGCCCCTCTAGCGGCTTTGGCGGGTTCCTTCAAGCCGCACGCCCCGCTTGCCCCCCGCTTCGCCGCCCCCGAACGCGCCGCCCCGGACGACCCCATTCGGAAGTGGCCCTTCGGTCGAGGCCCAGTGATCAACGCCCTCCGGACGAGGCATCTCCAGACGCCCCCGCCCCGCAGAACGCCCACACGGTTGCCATTTCCCCGGGCCCGTCCAACGGATCGCGGCGCGATTGGGGCCCCCGAAGTGGCGTCCTTCAACCGCACGGGTCTCTGTGCGGTTGACCCTTGGTGCAACTGCGTCTAGCCCTTTGTAAAACGGAGAATCCCATGCCCCTTGCCAATGGTCGCGCCTATCTTGCCATTCCCGGCCCCTCGGTCCTGCCAGACCGCGTGTTGGCCGCCATGCAGCGGCCCTCGCCCAACATCTACGCCGGGGATCTGGTAGCGATGGTGGAAGGCATCTGGCCCGACCTGAAGTTGCTGGCAGGAACTGCTGGCCATGTCGCGGCCTATATCTGCAACGGCCATGGCGCTTGGGAGGCGGCAAATTCCAACCTGTTCTCACGCGGGGACAAGGCTTTGGTGCTGGCCACCGGCGTCTTCGGCCACGGCTGGGCCAACACGGCGCGCGGGCTGGGGGTAGAGGTCGAGGTGCTGTACTTCGGCGGCAACGCCCCCGCCGATCCGGCGCAGGTCGAGGCCGCCTTGCGCGCCGACCCCGCCATCCGCGCCGTGCTGATGACGCATGTGGACACGGCCTCCTCGGTGAAATCCGACGTTCAGGCGGTGCGCGCCGCCATGGATGCGGCGGGACATTCGGCACTGCTGGCGGTGGATTGCGTGGCCTCGCTCGGTTGTGACGAATTCCGCATGGACGACTGGGGCGTCGATGTGATGCTGGGGGCCAGCCAGAAGGGCCTGATGTGCCCGCCGGGCATGGGGTTCTTGTGGTTCAACGACAAGGCGGCGATGGCCTGCAAAGCTTCCAACCTGCGCACGCCCTATTGGGACTGGACGCTGCGCGCCAACCCGGAAGAGTTCTGGCACTACTGGTTCGGCACTGCCCCAACCGCGCATCTTTATGCGCTGCGGGAAGCCCTGACGATGATCCTGCACGAAGAGGGCCTGCCCGCCGTCTGGGCCCGCCATGCAGGCCTTGCGCGCACAGTCTGGGCCGCCTTCGAGGCGTGGGGGCAGGCCAACCCCGCCATCCGCCTCACCGTCGCTGACCCCGCAGCCCGTGGCCATTCCGTCACTGCCGCCCGCCTTGGCGCGCCTGACGCCACCCGCCTGCGGCAATGGGCCGAAGCGCAAACCGGTGTGACCCTCGGCATCGGTCTGGGTGCTGCCACGCCTGCGGACCCGCAAGCCTCCGGCGCCCTGCGCATCGCCCACATGGGCCACGTCAACGCCCATATGACGCTGGGCGCGCTGGCGGTGATGCAGGCCGGCCTCACCGCCCTCAGCATCCCGCATGGGTCCGGCGCGCTCGCCGCCGCCACGGCTGAAATCGCCCGCAGCGCCTAAGCGGGCTGATCCGAAACTATCTGTGTGAATTCAGTAGGTTGTGATTCTGTTCGGTAGCAACACTGAACGGAGATCACGATGGCCTGGACTGAACTCACCCGGCC
>JAYSQA010000038.1:0-4528 GCA_043721775.1 Rhodobacterales bacterium | reverse complement strand
GCCCCCGGTGCGGACATGGCGCGGCCGGGTGAGTTCAGTCCAGGCCATCGTGATCTCCGTTCAGTGTTGCTACCGAACAGAATCACAACCTACTGAATTCACACAGATAGTTTCGGATCAACCCGCTTAGGCCATCCTGCCCCATCTCACATGGCGTTGTCGCCGCCGCCCCAGTTGACAGCCGTCAGCGCGCCGTTGAATTGATCCGGTGCCAGGCCGAGTTCCTTGGCCCGGCCCATAGCCTCGATAAGCTGCGCCAGCGCCCTTGCGTGCCCGCCCGCGTCGAAGGCTTGCAGGGGTCGGCCAACGTCGATCACCACCGCGCCGCCCAGCTTCTCTGATGCCTCTTGCGCTATAAGCTGGCAGATCGGTTGCAGCACCCATCCGGCAAGGTGACGCTGCGCCTCGCGCACCAGCGGCCCTTGTGCCTGCACCGCGTAGAGGCCCGGCAAGACGCCATGGCCTTTGACAGGTCAGGTGTCAGGCCGTCCGGCTTCTTGTCGGCCAAGGGGTGCATACCCGCCGCCACCGCCTGCGCCGTGCCCTCGATCACCAGCGTGGAGCCGCGCTTGCCCCGGAAAGCCCCTTTCCATTCGTTGCCGCCGCCCGTTTCAGGCAAGGGCACAATCTGGGAACCAATCGGTGCATCCCGGTAAACGTCGCGCAAGGCGGTTTCCACCTCGTTCACCAGGCTCGCCGTCAGAGGTGCGCGCCGCAAGGGCGATTGGCCGGCCCAAGGGGTGATGGGGTCCGAGCCGATGCGAAAGTGCAGTACCTCTGCCGCCAGGGCGGTTTGCGATGTAGCACCACCGGCCTCTGACACGCTCAGGCGATAGGCGCGGGGGATGCCGCCACGGGTTGATAAATCCCAATCGGCGCAGGCCATCAGTCCCGCCCCGGTGATCAGGAACACCGCTTCACCGCGAAGGGCCAGAGACCGCGCCAGAAGGGCCATTGTGCGGGGGTCCAGCATATCGGTGCCCTCCACATCAGCCAGCGCAAAGGCCCATTCCCAGAGGCTTACACAGGCCTGCACCGTGCCCGTCAGTTCGGCGCGGCCCGGTGATCCGCCGAGGAAGCTGGCCCGTGCTGCCATCACATCGGCGGTGTAGCCAGAGATTGCCCGTTGTCCGGTCGGTGCCGGTCGTTTGAACAGCCATTGCAGCATCAGATCCTCCACCGTGCCAAAGTTCGTTGCAGGCCGGAATCGGGTGCATCAGATCCAGCCTGCCAGTTGCGCGCCTCAAGCTGCGCCGTGGGATAGGCGGGAACGGTCACCGCCGAGAGTTCCATCAGGTCAGCGGCCCGCACCGTGCGCAGGATGCCATCGCCCCGGCGTTCCACCACATCGCCGCCCGGTGCCACCCGGAAGCCCGGTGACAGGCCCTTGATCAGCCCCGCCGCATTGGCCGCGATGAAGTCACGCGCCCATGTCGTGCTGGCGACTTCCGGCGTGATGGTCGCGGTAAACTCCAAGGCCTGCGCCGTGTCGCGCAATTCCAGAGTTCCGGCAGACCGGCTGGCCAGCGGTTGGGTGTAGTCGTGCTGCACCAGAAAGTGAACGTCACCCGCCCCGGCGATCTTGTCGCCAAAAGCCCGCACCGCGAAGCGTTCAAAGCGCCCCGGTGCCAGCATGGTTTCGCTGCCGTAGGGGAAGCGCCCGGTGATCCGGACGCCCCCGTTTTCCTGTTGGCGCAGTTCCAGCGCGCCGCCTTGTGCTACGCCGCCCCAGATCATCAGACTTGCACCCCGGTCAGGATTTGCAACTGGACGGCCCGCGCAACCGTCACGTCGATGGTCGCAAGCGCCGTCAGGCGCAGGCCCCCCGATTGTGCGTCCGAAAAGGGGTCGCGAATCAAATCCACCGCACCCCAGGCACCGACATAGATCGGCGCGACACCGCCCGTTGCCGTGGTCAACAGCGCGGTCGTGTTCGTGGTGGAAGGTGCCGCCAAGGCGTTTGCCGTCATGGCGATATTGCCAGCCGGAATGTTGTTCGTCATCCGGTCCCATTCCGAGACTGCCGTGCTGGTGATCAAGGTGCCGTCCATCTTGGCCCAGACTTCCGGGCGGATCAGCAGTTTGACCGCATCGGGCGAACCTGCCGCGTTGGCCGTCAGGAATGACGTGGCCGCCGTTCGGAATGCCGCCCAGGTCGCCGCCGCTGCGACTGCCGTGCTGGTGATGCCGTAGGTCGAAAAGCCTGCAATGACGCCCAAGGGTTGACCGCTTGCGCCGGTGCCGAGGAAGATTGCCTGATCCAGCGCCTGCCCGATAGCGCCGTTCATATCGCGCCGCACCGCGTCTTCAAGCGCCGTGCCGGTTTGCAGCAAGGCTTTGCGGGTGATCCGCATTTGAATGCCGAGCGTGTTGTTCGGTGCCAGCGCCTTGTCGGTCGTGGCGTAGACGGTCGGCCCGGTCAAGTTGCCGGTTTCCGTCGCCTGCCAGCCCGCCGTCACGGCAGAGGTAACCACCGGCCATTCGGTCAGGCCAGACGGAATGCTGATCATCTGCGCGCCCATCCGCGATGCCACCGAATCCGGGAACAGCCGGTCGATGATCGGGCGGGTCATCAGCGGGTTGGGGGTGCCGCTGGCGATGGTTTCACCGGCGCGGCGTTCCAGTGCAGCCCACGGCACCGGCATGCCCCGAAAGCCACCAGCGGCCCGCAGTTCCTGCACCACCTCAGCCGTGCGGCCCGACAGCGCCCGGCCCTCGTCCAGCGCCAAGGCGACTTGGCGCAGTTCAAAGCCCGACACCAGCGCATCCCATTCCTTGCCGGTGCGGGTTTCCAGTTCGGCCCCGGCCTCGCGGCGTTCGGTGTCCTCGGTGATCAGCGCGCCGCGATACCGGGTTTCGTTGCTGCGAAACTCTGCATCCAGAGCCTCGATGTTGCGCACCTCGTCATCGGTGGGCTTTTCCTTGCCGATCAGGCCCGCAAGGGCTTGGCGGATTTCCGACTGACGCCGGGTGATTTTGATAGAAGCAAGCATGTTAACCTCATTGCTCGTTAGGGTTTGCGCCGCGCATCAGTGCGTCAACGCTGTTCCGCCACGCTTGGCGGTCTTCGGGAACCGGCTTGAAGCCAATTTCCAATCTGGTTTTTTGGGTGTGGTGGGTTGCACAAAGGGTCTGCAAATTCGCCATCACATAGGCCAGGTCAGGGTGAGTCCGAACCGGCTTGACGTGATCCACCTCAAGACGCCGCTGCGATCCGCATTTGACGCAAGCCCATGCGTCACGCTCAAGAACGGCCATGCGCAGCACATGCCAGCGCGCCCCGCGGGTGATTTTCTTGGAGTGGCGGAAATGCTCTTTCATGCCCAAGCCACCCTCGCCCGCGATGTAGGTGCTGCCTTGCGGCGCTGGCCCTCTGCCACCGCCAGAACAACCGCCGCCGCCGCATCAATGCGGCCCAGAGAGCGCGCCTTGGCCAGCTTGTGATTGCCAGCCGGATCAACCAGCGTGATTGCATCCGCGAAGGCCGAGCGCAGCAGCAGCGACGGGACGACCTTCACTTCGCCGTCAAACAGCGCGCGCCGGAACCGTTCCACGTCTTCGGAGCCATCCTTCCACCCAAAGCCCCGCCACATGAACGGAACGCGAAGGCCCGCCTTGTTCATGGCCTCGACAAATTCAGCGTGTCGAAACCTGTCGCCCACGATGCAGGTGATTTCTCCGCCATCGACAAGCCGGGTCAGCGATGCCAGCCACGGCCCCGGAGGAACCGTGTTTTCGCCCATCACCGACAATTCGCCCCGGTCCTGCAATTCGACATAGCGGCCAGAGACGCCATCCGCGCCGCCACGGTCCAACAGCGACGGCATTGCCGGGAAGGTGCCGACAGCCTCAATGCGGCCCGTGTTGGGCCAGTAGAACGCCGCTGCCGACATGCTGCGCGAACCGCCGAGGTCAACGCCCAGGATGCAAGGCCCGTCGCGTGGCGGCAGATCATCGGGGTTCACTTCCGCCGAAAGCCATTCGTCAATCGTCACAAGCACCGAACGATCTTCGCTGGAAACCCGCTCGTTCCGATTGAGGTTTCTGAAACTGGACAAGGCCGAACCGCCCCGCGCGATAGCCCGCCGCGCCTGCGCCACCAGCCATTCCGCCGAAGCGCCGATGCCTTCCGCCGCACCGGGGTTCGCTATCAGCAGGCTTTCCAGATCATCGGCAGGAAGGCCAAAGGGGGGGCGATGTTCCTGCACATAGGTGCCGGGTGGCGTGTCATCCAGCCAGCGCGAAAAGGTGTTGGCGTCATCCGGTGCCGATGTGCTGATGATCAGCGCCCGCCCGTTCCGTTTTCCGAGGCCAGACAGGATAGCGTTTTCGAGCGCATCGCCCTTGTCGCGGCGTTGCTGCATAACTCAGGCCTGAGGCGAGGTAGCCGCTTTCCCCTTTAGCATCAGGCCGCGCGAATGATTTCGGCCGTTCCAAGGGCCGGGAAGCGGTTCATGAGGGCGATGCGGATCTGGATTTCGGCGGTTTGGCGGTCGGGGTCTCGCGGCGATGCGTTCACCGAAGGCTT
>JAYSQA010000037.1:0-3146 GCA_043721775.1 Rhodobacterales bacterium | reverse complement strand
GCTTCACCGCGCCCGGCATCCCCGTCACTGAAGCCATGGGATGAGTCCGTCCGGGGGAAGGAGAAATCCGCCCGTCACCCGATTTGTGCAACAGAGCCGGGTGGATGCAGAAAAAGTGGGCTTCGTGGACCAAAGGGATCAGAAGTCCGAAGATCACCAAAGCCCAGGGGTGCGCGTCAAACGTCGTCCATGGGCCCCAACCGATCGCCCAAAGGTGCAGCATGACGACTTCGTAAGCGGTCCAGATCGGCACGCCGGTGCCAAAGCTGCGGATGAAGTTGTCAATGTTCTGGCTCTTGAACATGAAGACGTCGGATTTCTTGTTCGCCGGGAAAAGCCCGTTGAACTTGAACCGGCTGCCTTGGGCACGGCGGATGTACTGCCGCACTTCCATCAGGCCATAAAGCACAAAGACAATCGCGCTGTTGCGCAGCCAAAGATAGACGATCCAGTGCCAGTCGAAGCTGGCCAAAGTCTCCCGTGAGGGGGGCGCATAGAACCAGATGGCGGCGCCAAATGCAAAGAACAGCGCATTCCACGGCAGGAAGTAATGCGGTAGCCACGCCAGCAGTTTGGCCGGGCGCGGCGGCCAGACAAACAGCGGCGCGCTTTCCAGCCGGGCGTTCGGTGCGTAATCACCCCGCTTGTTTCACGTGCCGAATTTCAGGTCGTCCATCGTTCTTCCCCGCCCATCTGTTCCATCCGCAAGGCACACGCCAACCTGACCGGGGCTGTCACCCAGTCCGGGAAGTAGCTGCGTCAAAGGACGTCATTCGATTTCTCTGGACGCTTGGTGCGTCACTTCCCCTGGTTTTGGTCAACGCCTGTTCCGGGATGACCTTTCTCGGGCAGCGTCATATCGAAGCTTGACAAAATGTCGCAGGCCGCATTGATTGATGTCAATCAATGGCGGGTGATCTGATCCTAAGACCTTGAAAAAATGAAACGAAAATCTTCAACGCGGGTTACACTTTTTGACGTCGCGGCGCTGGCGGCTGTCGGCAGCGCCACCGTGGACCGCGTGATCAACGAACGCGGAAACGTCAGCGCGGATGTATGCAAGCGGGTACTGGATGCTGCCCGGACGTTGGGACTAAAGCGAATTCTGCCGTCTTCGCATCATAGCATCGTTCGTTTGAACGTCATTCTGGCGCGGCCCGAGTTGCCGTTGATCCAGCGGATGGGATTCGAGTTTCGCCGTCTTGCCCGACGGATGGATCACTCTCTGGCGATCCATCGCACGGTGCTGGAAGATGAACAGCCCGCAACCATCGTGGCCGCACTGCATCGCAGCGACTATGATGCGGTGATCGTTTATGCGCAGGACCATCCCCTTATCCGCGCGGCGATTGCCGATCTGGCGGCACAAAAGTGCCCGGTTGTTACCATGATCTCTGATCTGCCGGGGTCGGCGCGCCTCGCCTATGCGGGAACCGACCATTACAAGGCGGGTCGTTCGGCAGGGTATTTCATGGGGCTGATGGCACGACCGGGTATCGTTATCGTTCTGTGCAACCATATGGAATTCCAATCCCATGCCGAGCGTTTGCACGGGCTGAAGGACCAGTTGGCCGGAACTGCCGACCTGGTTGTGGCTGAGGTGGTCGAGGGCGGCGATGACGCGATTAGGTCCGAAGTCCGCCTGAAAGAGGCCTTCCGCCGCAATCCCGATGCCGTTGCCATCTATAACGTCGGAGCGGGCAACCGGGGTGTCATCGCCGCCATCAGGGCTGACATCCTGCCTCGGCGCCCTGTCTTCATCGGCCAAAAGCTCACTCCCTTCACTCATGCCAGCCTGCGCGAAGGCTTGATGACGCTGACAATCGACCAAAGTCCGGAACTACAGGCCCAGTTCGCGCTTGAGGTATTGTTGAGCCATTTCGGCTTTGAAGGGGTCAGCGACCTGTCGCCACCCTATGTTTCCACCGTGCCGATCGTGCTGTATGGCCCGCAAAACCTGCCGGACTCGGTGCCAGGCTGATGGGTTTCAATCAGTCCTGTCCTTTGCGACACGTCGGTCAGCCCCTATCCCCTGCGACAGTCAAGCGGGGGGCTTCATGCGGTATCGGGCCTTCGGACGGACAGGTTGGCGGGCTTCGGAAATCGGTTTTGGCGGCTGGCAGATCGGCGGGCAATGGGGCCGGGTCGATGATGCGGCGTCCATCCGCACCCTTCTGCATGCCTTCGAGGCGGGTATCAATTTTGTCGATACTGCCCAGCTTTACGGCGCAGGTCATTCGGAAACCGTTATCGGTCACGCGCTGCGCCAATGGCGGGGCGCAAAGATCTATGTCGCCACCAAAGCGCAGCCAACCGTCTGGCCGAGCCCCGATGACCTCACGCCCGAAATTCGCGGCCGCTTCCCCAACTGGCACCTGCGCGCCAATGTCGAAGCATCTTTGCGTCGCTTGGGGGTTGATCGGACCGACCTTTTTCAACTGCATTCATGGGGCCCGTCGGGCCACCGTGAACTGGATTGGCTTGAAACCCTCAGCGATCTGCGCGCCGAAGGCAAGATTGACCAGATCGGCGTATCGTTGCGGGACAACCAGCCACAGGAAGGTGTTACTTTGGCGCGTTTGGGACTAATGGCCTCTGAACAGGTGATTTTCAACATGTTCGAACAGTCTCCGCGTGACGCGCTGTTCACGGCTGCGAAGACCGGCGGCACAGCCATCATCGCGCGCGGTCCGCTGGATTCCGGGTCGTTGATCGGCAATTGGACCGCAAACAGCTATTCCGGCTTCGAGCCAGGCTCGCAACCGCATCAGATGTTTCGCGGTGACAGGTTTGCCGAAACCCTCTCACGCGTTACAGCGCTGAAGGCTGATGTAGCACCCTATTATCCCGGCCTTGCCGAGGCAGCGATGCGCTATGTTCTGGCCCATGATGCCGTGTCCGTTCTGATCCCAGGCATGAAATCGCCCGAGGAAGTTGACATGAACATCCGCTGTGGCGATGGCGCGGCCTTCCCGCCAGATTTGCTGGCAAAGATGCCCCGCCATGCCTGGGTCAGGAATCTCTACCAATGAGCCGCCAGATTGAACGCATACCCCGGCTCTGTTGCATAAATCAGCCTGAGGCCGGGTTTCCCCTTCCTTTGGACAGAGTCATCCCACGCGTTGAGTTTGCGGTGTTCCAAGGGC
>JAYSQA010000036.1:0-4755 GCA_043721775.1 Rhodobacterales bacterium | reverse complement strand
TTCAACGCGCTGATGCTGGAAGCGGCAGCGGCATAAACAAGGCGGATATCCACTTGGAAAACGCCCAAAACCTGTTCAAACAAACCGAACCACCTCACTGTGCCAGTTCATCGAACGGCTGGAACAGTTGGAGTCCGAAAAGAAGGATCTGGCTGAACAGCTCAAGGAGGTCTTTGCGGAGGCCAAGGGCCGGGGCTACGACACCAAGGTTCTGCGCAAGTTGCTGGCGACACGCAAGCGCAAGCCCGATGAGCTGTCCGAAGAAGAGGCAATTCTTGAGGTCTACAAAGCCGCGCTGGGGATGGCGTAACCATGAAAATGCTTGCCGTCACCAATCAGGGCCATGTCTGGCACGTCCCTTTGATCAAGATCGCTGAGAACAGGGCAGACTTCTATGTTACCCGCCCCGACCCAGAAGCCACACGCGATGATGAAATCGCCTTCGTTATGGATGACACCTACGAGGGTATCGACTGGTTTCAAAACAACATGAATTGGTCGGACATTTCTGCCTTCGCAGTCCTCGTTCAGACTCCCGAACCCCTGACGGAGCCAGAAGATTGCAATGACTGCGAAATCGTGGAGGCACCCTGATCATGAGCCACCTTCTCCACATGATCAGCCGGGGGGCTGCGCTTCTTGCGCGGCCTATCCCCAAGCCCGTGGCGCATTCACCGGGGGCCTGTTTCACCGGCTATATGGCAGCAGTGACCGACTATGCAGAGGCCATCCGCGCCCTGCCTGACGAATCCGCAGTTGTGGGTCCATTCCCCGAGTTTCGGGACATTGACGGGGCCAGCAGCCCAGCCCTGATCGCCACACGCCGGATATATCGCGACCGTGAAGCCAAGCTCAAGGCCGCGCTGGACAACCGCGACTATGAAATCAAGCAGCTCAAAGCGCAGATCAAGGCTGCAACATGACAACTGAACGAGTCAACCTCTTTTCCGTCCGGTCCAAGATCGAAGACCGGGTTGAGGCCAACGTAATCATGGCCGAAATGTTCACGATCGACACCTACGAACAGGTGATCAAAGCCATTGACGACACCAAGGCCATGCTTCCTGGCGTGGTTCTGTGCCGCGCCATCATCACCGGGCAACTGGCGGAAACGAAACAGCGGTTCTCGCGCCGGGTCTATCTGGCCGCGTCCAAGGCGGGGGCTGTCCTGCATATAGTCAAGTCCATTGGGACGGATATTGAGAATGGTGAGGTCTACATCTCGTGGACGCTGGAAGGGGGTGACGCATGAACGCCAGCGACAATCGTTTCTACCGGGACCGGGGCGACGAGTTCACGGAGGGGGGAAACCCCTTCCTGATCGTCCCGTACCGCAACGGCGGATTCGCCATTCAAAAATCCGGCCGCAGCATGGGCTATGAGGGCGAACCCATCGCCAGCTTCACGAATGCCGTCGACATGATCGAATGGCTGGCTGAAAACCTGATCAAGGGCGAAGTGCCGGGTCAGGGCCTGTCAATCGCAGTCGCGCCATAAAGAAAAGGCCGAGCGCAGATCATGCGTTCGGCCTTTTCTTGCGCAATCTGGGTCGGCAATCAGTCAGTCAGCACTTCTTGCCGCCGCCCATTTTGCCACCCATCGGTTTTGCAGGTTTCTTCGCCATGATCTATCCCAACATATTGAGGTTTCAGAACAGCGCTATGCTATACCTAGACCAACAGTCCGACAAGGGTGGCCGCAGATGACCAATTTCCCATGCTGCGGTCACGAAACCAATGCCATGTCGCTGGATAGGCTCGTCCGCGTCTTGAGCGCCAAGTGCGCCGAGATTGTCACCATCCTGAACACGGCACCGGGCGAGTTTGTGGCCTGCGAAAACATCGTGCGCTGGGTCTATCGGCATGATCCTGACGGCGGCCCGATGAACGCCGCATCCTGCATCAATCAGGTCATCAGCTACAACCGTCCGCGCCTCGCCGCGATGGGCTGGCAGATCGAAGGCAGGCTTGGCCCCTATGGAGGCTACCGCCTGTCCGTCCACCCAGAGGCGAGGGAAGCAGCATAATGCCAGCATATCGTTCCAGCGCCGAGGCCGAGGTCAGGGATGCAGTTGAGGACGCAGCATGACCGCGCCCCACTTCTTCGATCTTGAAACAGAAGTCCGCGAACTGTTTGAGAAGAAGTTGCGCGAGTTCGTGGCCTTCTGCGCCGAAAATTGGACCACGACAGAAGCGGAAGTTCAGACATTGACCATACCAACTAGCGACCCCGCCACCTATGCCCGTGGTTTCAATGATGCGATGGGGGATGGCCTGTCTGGCGCGGCGGATCACTGGCTTGATGAGCATATGGGGTATGGCTGATGAACACCGCCCCAGAAACCTTGAGTGATCGGATTGACCGGCTGCGCCGATGCCAGAACGCGGCGGCCCATGAAGTTCTGACAAACCCGGATTGGGCCGCTGTCTTGGACAGGTTTTCAGCCCAGCTCACAGCCTTGGAGAGGGCCTTGCCTGCTACAAGGCAACCAGCTTGAGGATGCCAGCCAGCTTTTCAAGGCTGGCGCCATCGCCATATCGTTCCCGGTTCAGGCTGAGGCCCATGACGTCGCGCCTGATCCGTTCATCCACGTCTCGGGCCAGCATCCGATCTTCAAAGCTGTGGCGCAGACCGTAGAGCGTATGCTCCGGTGATTCCGCCAGATCGTTTTCCCGAAGGAATTTGTTGACCGTGGCCGAGAGGTTGGGCGATCCGGCATAGCGCGGGAAACCGTTCGGGCAGGCCTTGAACGCCTCCAGGCTGACGCCCACCAACGGGATAAGGCGCTGTGATGCCTGCGTCTTGAGTGTGCGGCCCACGGGTTCGATACTGATGTGCGGCACGTCGACGTCGAGGCGGATATGCTCGGGCCGCAAGTCCTGCGCCTCTGAGGGCCGGTATCCGGTGTTGATCATGCCCAAGACGATGCACCGGGCTTCAAGGTTCAAGCCGTCCAGCGCCCCGGCTGCGAGGATCTTGTCCTTGATCCACTTTTCGGAGAACGGCTTGCGGGTGCGCTTGTCGCCCACCGCGAAATTCAGGCTGGCATAGGTGAGTTGCAGCCCCAGCCTCTTGGCCTGATTCACCGTCTTGAGGGTCGAGGCGATATGCGTGAAGTCCTTGTTGCCGCTGGCCGGTTCAAGGTCTTCCTCGGTGATCTTGTCCCACCACCATGCGCGGAAGTCCAACAAGTCGTCTTGCGTTAAGTCGGTAAGTCCCCGGTCCTGAATCACGCTGATCAGGTTGGCGAAGGCCTTCTTGCGCGGGTTCCTCATGCGTCGGATCTGATCCTCGCTTTTGCCGCGTTCCTTGTCTTGGGTCAGCCCCCAATAGGTTTCCAGCACATTCGACAGCATGATTTCCGGCTTCTTGGCCGTGCCCATCAGGGCTGCGGCCTTCACCGGGTCCACGCGCCCCTCTGGCGTCATGGATGCCTCCATGCGGGTCAACAGCTCGGGCATGGGAAGCTGGGCCACGCGGTCCAAGGGAAGCCACCGGAATCCCCGCGTCTTGGCCAGCCATAGCGCCCCGTCATACCGTTCCTGCGCATCGGCAGAGTTGCCGGCAAGCTGGGCTTCCCAGCTATCCACCAGCGCCTCCCAGACCAACGGGGCTTTCAGGGCCGCCAGCTTGTCGGAGTCGGTCTTGAGGGCAATCCAGATCACGGCACGCGGTTCGACCCCGGCAAACCGGGCCGGGACACGCTTGCGGAGATAGAGGGCATTGCCCTTGCGTGCGATGGTCATGGCCCCATCTTGGGACATTGGATCAGCGCCTTGCAATAGGGCCGCCCGGGGCCGTTGTGCAGAAGAGTGTATAGAAGAAATCGACAATTTTCCACCGGATCAGGCCCCTGTCATCAGCAATACCAGCAATCGTTGCGTTTTTGGTGGATTAAAGGTCAGGAAATGGCGGAGGCGGTGGGATTCGAACCCACGATAGGGTTCCCCCTATGCTCAGTTAGCAACCGAGTGCTTTCGGCCTCTCAGCCACGCCTCCGACGCGGATGTTTAATCGGTGGCGGGGGCCGGGGCAAGTGGGAAACTACAGATCCATCGACTTCTGCCGGGTCGTGTCCACTTCGCGCGCCGCTTTCTTGAAGCTGTCGATCCGGGCTGGCAGGCGCACGGCGCGGTCGCGCAGGCGCATCTCCGCCTCAATTGTTACAATCTGGATGCGCGGCACCGGGGCAAAGCCCGCAATTTCGCACAATCCGGCCCCCGCCGCCTCAGTCACCATCGGGCGCGAGGGCTCGGTCAGGGTCAGGAACACGCCAATCCCGGCCCCCTCGCGTTCAATCACCCCGCGCAGGTCGCGGATCATGCCAACGCCGATATTGTCGCCCGCCTTGACCGAGACAATCCCGCGCCCCTCGCTTTTGGCACCGAAATACAGGTTGCCGTCGATGCCCTTGTCGGCGCCCTTTTTGCCAAGGTTGCCGGGTTGGGCGGCAATCAGGGACAGCGCCCATTTTTCAAACTCGAAGTAGTAGTTCTTGTCGTCGCGCCCGCGCGCTGCCATGTCCCGCGCGCCAGCAAGGTCTTGCGGCACGCCATGCGTCTTGAACTGCACGCCCTCAAACGCATCGCGCAGGCGCTTTTCAATCAGGCCGATGGCAAGGTGGGTGACATCAATGCCAATCCAACTCCGCCCCAACTTCTGCGCCGCATGAACCGTGGTGCCACAGCCGCAGAACGGGTCAAGCACCACATCGCCGGGATTGGACGAGGCATTGAGGATACGCTCCAGCAAAGC
>JAYSQA010000035.1:0-12495 GCA_043721775.1 Rhodobacterales bacterium | reverse complement strand
TTCACCGCACCTGGCATACCCGTCACGAAGGTCGCGGGATACGTCTGTCCAGGAGAAGGGGCAGTTCCGTCGTCACCCGATTTGTGCAACAGAGCCACTGATGTTGCTCGATATTGATGGACATCACTTATGACACGGTTCTCTTCAACTTCATGCCGTCTTCTTGCCGGGACTTTTGCGCTTCTGCTTGGCAGCAGCGCTGCTTTCGCCGAACTTGCCGATTACCAACAACTTAGCGATTCCGTCGCAGCCCAGCTTACATCCCTGCGGCAACCTTGGCCTGCTGTCCACCGACCAACTGGGCCAACTGACCGCCTTGTCGAGCGGGCCTGACACCGATGTTGACAAGGCTTTCGCCGCTGAAGTCATGCTCAATGAATTCCTGCACCCCTCCGAGGCAGCCGTAGACAGCCCCGAGGGCGAGAAGATGGTCAGTGATCTGACGACCATGCTGGCCGCCATCAAAGTGCCCTACCCGGCACAGCCGTTGACCACGACGCAGATCCAGGCGCTGATCGACGCGATTCTGCATCACAAGAACGTCAAGACCCAGAAGCAGTCGATCGAGGCCGTTCTGGCCGGGATCAACCGCCCGGCTTCGGTGATGACAACCAACGTCGGCGTCATGCAGATGGAGGCCGAGATTGATACGAAACTGACCGGCCTCGGCATTACGCCTCCGGCTGCGGGTGCGATGACCTTTGAACAACTTGGCAAACTGGAGGGCGCCTTTTCGGCTTCTGATACCACGGACGCTGACAAGAAGTCAGCCGCCATGCTGGCACTTGGCCTCAACTGACCCCAAGTCCCGCATCGTTGCACCCAACAGAAAAGACGCGCCCCCCGGCGCGTCTTTTCCACATGGCAGGGTCCCCCTCGCGCCATATAAGCAGGCAGCACCCCGATGCCAGCGAAGTTTGGTAGGCCCGGAGGGACTCGAACCCCCAACCAAGGCGTTATGAGCGCCCTGCTCTAACCATTGAGCTACAGGCCCACCAGTACGATACCCAAGACCGGGCCATCGTTCGGCCTGATTAGGCCAAGCGGCCCCCAGAGGTCAAGGCAGGATGGTCAAGTGCGGTTGCAGGGCGGGCTTGCTTGCGTTAAAGCGGCGGCAAGTCCGATTTTGCGGGGGATGCCATGGCGGTGACGACAAGCGGTGGACACAACGGTCTGACCTATGCGGATGCAGGCGTTGACATCGACGCGGGCAACGCCCTTGTCGAGCGGATTAAGCCCGCCGCCAGGCGCACCAGCCGGTCTGGCACCATGGGTGGGCTTGGCGGCTTTGGCGCCTTGTTTGACCTGAAGGCGGCAGGCTACCTCGACCCTATCCTGGTTGCGGCCACCGACGGCGTTGGCACCAAGCTGCGCATCGCCATCGACACCGGCAATGTCGCCACCATCGGCATCGACCTTGTCGCCATGTGCGTCAACGATCTGGTCTGCCAAGGCGCTGAACCGCTGATGTTTCTGGATTACTTCGCCACCGGCAAGCTGGATGTGGGCCAAGCCACCTCGATCATCGAAGGTATCGCTCTTGGGTGTGAGAAATCCGGCTGTGCCTTGGTTGGCGGCGAAACGGCAGAGATGCCGGGCATGTACCACGGTGGCGATTTTGACCTTGCGGGCTTTGCGGTCGGTGCGATGGAACGCGACACCGACCTGCCGCGCGGCGTGGCGGAAGGTGACGTTGTGATCGGCCTTGCTTCCGATGGCGTCCATTCCAACGGTTACAGCTTTGTGCGCAAGGTCGTCGAACTGTCCGGCCTTGGCTGGGACGCGCCCTCGCCGTTCTGCGACGGCAGCCTTGGCACTGCGCTGCTGACGCCGACCCGACTTTACGTCAAGCAAGCACTGGCGGCAATCCGCTCTGGCGGCGTGCATGGGTTGGCCCATATCACCGGCGGCGGCCTGACGGAAAACCCGCCCCGCGTCCTGCCCGAGGGTCTGGCCTGTCAGATCGACCTTGGAGCGTGGGAATTGCCGCCGGTATTCCGCTGGCTGGCCACCACCGCCAACATGGCGCAATCGGAACTGCTGAAGACCTTCAACTGCGGCATTGGCCTGATCCTTGTGCTTGATCCCTCCCGGGCCGAGGCGGTCAGCCAGCTTCTTGCCGACCAGGGCGAAACCGTCGTGCAACTTGGCCATATCGTGCCAGGTGAGGGCGTCATCTACAAAGGCCACCTGATGGACGGCAAGCTGCTGTGAAGCGGGTTGCCATCCTGATGTCCGGTGGTGGCTCCAACATGAAGGCGCTGGTTGCGGCGATGACCGGGGATTTCCCGGCGCGGCCCGTGCTGATCTTTTCGAACAATCCCGCTGCGGCAGGCCTTAACTGGGCCAAAGACCAGGGCCTGCCCACGGCAGAGGTTGATCACCGGCACTTTGGCAAGGATCGCGCAGCCTTCGATGCCGCATTGCGCGCTTGTCTTGACGCGGTACAGCCCGATATCATCTGCCACGCCGGCTTCATGCGCATCCTGACGCCAAAGACCGTGCAGCGCTATGAAGGCCGGATGCTGAACATCCACCCCTCCTTGCTGCCGAAATACCCTGGCCTGCACGTGATCCAGCGCGCCCTTGATGCGGGCGATACCGAAGCGGGCTGCACCGTCCACGAAGTCACCGCCGACCTCGACGCGGGCCCCATCCTCGGCCAGGCCCGCGTGCCCGTCCTGCCCGGCGACACCGAGGCGACGCTTGCCGCCCGCGTCCTGACGCAGGAACACCGCCTTTACCCCGCCATCCTGTACCGCTTTGCCACAGGCGACCGCAGCCGCCTCGACCTGACCTAAGCCCCCCGCCCCCCCCATTCATTTGTTCATAAATATCCCGGGGGTGCGGGGGCTGGCCCCCGCTCTTCCGCAGCGCTGACGCCCAGAAGCTTCCTCGCCCGCAACCCCTCGGTCCCGTGGTTCGTGCTCGCGCTGATCATCCTGACCGTCGCCGTCACGATCCTCAGCCCCGCCTTCGGCATGGGGTGCATGTCGACCTCTTTCGTCAAGACCTTGGGCAAAACCCTGTGCCTCTGCCTTGCCGCACTCGCGATGGATATCGTCTTGGGCTACACCGGCATCCTGTCGCTTGGCCACATGGCCTTCTACGCATTGGAAGGCTCCAAGATCGGCCAATGGCTGATGTATGTCCGCGCCTGGGTAATTGTCGTCCAGGCCCTGTCCTCCAGCCCAATCCCCCCCAAGGCGAGTGAGATCGCCCAAGGTGTAGGCACCCAGATCTTCGGCGTCGTCGGCGGCTCTGACATCCCCATGATCTGGAGCTTTGCCCATTCGCTGCCTGCCCAACTGGCGCTTGTCGTGCTTCTGCCGGGCGTCCTCGCCTATATCTTGCTCGCCTGGGTCGTTTCCGGCAAATTCGGCTCGGTGATCCGCGCCTTCCGCGATGATGAAGCGCGCGTCAGGTTCCTCGGCTACCCGGTCGAGGGCTACAAGCTGTTCGTCTTCGCCGTCACCGCCGTGATCTGCGGCCTTGCCGGAGCGCTTTACTATCCCCAAACCGGCATCATCAACCCCGCCGAACTTGCTCCCATCGCGTCAATATACCTTGCCGTCTGGGTCGCCATCGGCGGACGCGGACGCCTCTACGGCTCTGTCATCGGCGCGGCATTCGTCTCGCTGCTGTCGTCATGGTTCACCGGAGGCCGCGCGCCTTCAATCCCTCTTGGCTTTTATACCATTGAAGGGGTTGACTGGTGGCAGGTGCTTTTGGGCCTGTACTTCGTCGGGGTCACTCTATGGACGCCCAAGGGCATCGGCGGCCTGTTTGACCGCTTCCAGGGGCTGCACACCCCCGACCGCAAAGGCGCCCCTCTTGGCCCTGACGATGGTTCCTTGCAAGAACAAGAGGCCGTGGAATGAGCGCGCTTCTGGAAGTCTCCGGCGTCTCGGTCAGCTTTGACGGCTTCAAGGCGATCAACAACCTGTCGTTCAGCATCGGCCCGACAGAGTTGCGCGCCATCATCGGCCCGAACGGTGCTGGCAAGACCACCTTCATGGATGTCGTCACCGGCAAAACCAAACCAACGCTGGTTCGGTGACGTGGGGAGAGAAGGGTCAATCCCTTCTGAACATGTCCGAAGCCGCCATCGCCCGCGCCGGTGTGGGCCGCAAATTCCAGCGCCCGACCGTGTTCGAAGATCAAACCGCTGCCGAAAACCTGATCCTCGCCCTGAAATCTCCGTGCAGCCCCTTCGGCGCCCTGCTATTCGCCTTAAGCGGCGAGGGCCGCAAACGGGTGGAGGCTTTGGCTGCCCAAGTGGGCCTTACCGATGCCTTGCCGCGCAAGGCAGGCGAGCTTTCCCACGGTCAGAAGCAATGGCTGGAAATCGCCATGTTGCTGGCGCAGGAGCCTCGCCTTTTACTGGTTGACGAACCCGCCGCAGGCATGACGCTGGCGGAACGCGAACTGACCACCGCCATGCTGGTCGACATCGCCAAAACCCGCGCCGTCGTCGTCGAACACGACATGGAGTTTGTCCGCCGCCTTGAATGCCGGGTGACGGTGCTGCACGAAGGCTCGGTTTTGGCGGAAGGCACGCTGAACCATGTCATGGAAATACCCTCTGTCATTGAAGTTTATCTGGGCCGTGGTTGAAGAAGTTGGGCTGATGATCGAAACCAAAGGCCTGACGCTGCACTACGGCGGCTCACAAATCCTGCATGGCATTGATTTTACCGCCAAAACAGGAGAGGTCGCCTGCATCATGGGCACCAACGGGGTCGGCAAGACCTCGTTCCTGAAAGCCCTTGCAGGCACCCACACGCGTTCTGGTGGTGACGTCATCCTGAACGGCGAAACCCTTGGCCGCCTGCGCCCGCAGGGCATGGCATCGCGCGGTGTCTCGGTCACAACGCGAGGCCGGATTATCTTCCCGCTGCTGACCGTGAGGGAAAATCTTGAAACCGCCTGTGCCGTGCTGCCCAAGGCTGACCTCAAGGTGCCGGATGAAATCTATGATCTGTTCCCGGTTCTGAAAGACATGACCCGCCGTCGTGGGGGCGATCTGTCCGGCGGCCAGCAACAACAACTTGCCATTGCCCGCGCCATGATCATGCGCCCGAAAGTCCTGCTGCTGGACGAGCTGACCGAGGGCATTCAGCCCAACATCATCCAGCAGATTGGCTGCGTCATCACCTATCTGAAATCCAAGGGCGACATCGCGATCATTTTGGTGGAACAGTATTTCTACTTCGCCTACGGCCTTGCCGATCAGTTCTATGTTCTGCACCGGGGTTCGGTGGCCATGCACGGCAGTCGGACCGGGATTACCCAAAACGCGCTGCGGGCCGAGGTTTCCGTCTGCCCCCCCCTGAAATACCCTATGGCGAGCGTTGCGCATCGGTGCTTTAGTACCCCTCATCCCAGCGGTTTGTGAGGCAGAATGACATCGCCCTATGACAATCTGCCCGACACCGCCTTCTGGCGCACGGCGGTCGGAGAGCGGTCTGCGCTTGATCCCGGCCCGCTTTACACGGCGAAATTCCCGATCCGCAAGAAAACTGCCATCGTCACGGCGGGGTCCTGCTTTGCGCAGCACATCGGCCGCCATCTGCGTCAGGCGGGATGCCATGTGCTGGACGCCGAACCCAGCCCGGCCCGATTGCCGGATGATCTGCTTAACCGCTTCGGCTATGGCCTGTACTCCGCCCGCTACGGCAACATCTACACCTCACGCCAGCTTGTGCAGCTGTGGGACGAGGCTACGGGCAAAGTCACCCCGGCCTTGCCCGTCTGGCAGAAAGACGGCCGCTTTTACGATGCCTTCCGCCCCAGTGTTGAACCCGACGGCCTGCCCTCCGAAGATCTGGTGCGCCTGCACCGGGCCGAACATCTGGCGGCGGTGAAACGGATCTTTGCGGCGGCGAATGTCTTTGTTTTCACCTTCGGCCTGACTGAAGCGTGGATTCACAAGGCCACCGGCACCGTTTATCCAACTGCCCCCGGCACCATCGCCGGCGACCATGACCCGGACGTGTTTCAGTTCAAGAACTACACCTATCCCGAAATCCTGGCCGATTTCCGTGCCTTCCGCCGCCAGATGATGGCCCTGAAACCCACCGGTATGCGCTTTGTGATTACAGTCTCGCCGGTTCCGCTGACCGCCACCGCCTCTGGCCAGCACGTCGAGGTGGCCACGGCCCATTCCAAGGCCATCTTGCGCGCCGTCTGCGGCGAACTGGCGGCGACCTGCCCGAATGTCGATTACTTCCCCTCGTATGAAATCATCACCTCGGCCAACAACCGTGGCGTTTATTTTGAGCCGAACAAACGTTCGGTTACCAAAGAGGGCGTCGCATCCGCCATGTCGATGTTCCTGCGCGCCCATGGTTTGGCAGAGGCTACCGCAAGACCGGCTGCCAAGGCCAAGGCCGAGGATGACGATGCCGACCAAGACGCCAGGAACGATGTGATCTGCGAAGAGGCCCTGCTGGAGGCCTTGCGCAAGTGAGATGGCTTTTGGTCACCGGCAACAGCCATGCGGGGGTGCTGCGGGTGGCGTGGAACGCCATGGCAGACCGGCCCAAAGGGATGGAGGTTGATTTTCTCAACATCGCCGCGAAGTATTCCGGGCCTATGACCGTCTCGCCCGAGGGCCGCTATGGCCTTTTGGATGAAGGCGTCGTGTCGTGGCTGGATCTGTCGGAGTACCGCAAGATCGACGGTGCCCTGTCTTGTGACCTGCGCAACTACAGCCATGTGCTGGTGGCGGGATGCTTCCATGGGTCCAGCCTGATCCTGCGTCTGCTGGCAGGCTACCGGGTTGACCTGATCCGCGAAACGCCCGCCGGTTTGCCTCGACTGTCGCAAGCGGCCTATGTGGCGTTTTCGCAAGCCGTGGCGCTGGAACGCCTGCCAACGGCACGGATCGACAGTTTTCGGCCGTGGTGCAAGGTAGGCCTTCTTCTGGCCCCCGCCTCAGCGAGCGTATCTTTGATGATCCGCAGGCGCAGCCTTGCCTGCAAGCCCTTCGCGATGACCCGACAGGCGTGCCAAAGGCGCTGGCCCTGACCGAGGCCGCACTTCATCAGGCGATTGCGGCACGGGGGCCTGGCTTTTTGCGGTCCCCGCCCGCAGCCTTGCCGCGTCTGGCCTGACGCGGGCCGAGTTTTCCCGCGACCCTGCGTTGCCGACGGCAACCGGGTTGCCCGACTATGAACACATAAACGAAGACTACGGCGCGCTGTGTCTTGAACCGATCCTGCAATGGGTGCTGAAATAAGCGGCCTGGTGCCGGGTGCGCGGCAAAGCCAAAGCGATCCCGCAATAAGGTCCTGACAAAGGCGATGCGATCCCTGACGAAGGCGATGGTACAATGAGACGGCTGCTGATCACCGGAACCTCGCATGTGGCGGCCATCCGGCTGGCGTGGGACGCGCTGCCTGACGCGCCGCAGGGGTTGAAGGTGGACTATCTCGCCGCCAATGCCGCCGAGTTCCGCAGCTTCGCGATGAATGACGCCGGGGTGTTCGGCCTGCATGACGAAAGCCTTGCCCCCGAAAGCCAGCGCGAACTGGCGCGCGGTTTCAGCGGCACGCTGACGCGCCAGATCGCCGATTTCACCCATGTCGCACTGGTTGGCTGCACGCTGAACAATTATGGCCTGCTGCGGCTTTTGGCGGGGTGCCGGGTGGACGGCATCCGCGAAACCGGCGCAGACCTGCCCCGCCTGTCGCAAGCTGCCTATACCGCGTTCTCGCGGCACATCGCATGGGCCCAGTATCCCGCCGCCATCCTGGCCGGGATGACATCGCGGGCCCGCGTGGCCCTGATGTCAGCGCCACGTTTCAGCGAGGCCATCCTGACCGACCCTGCATCGGACGCGCAGTTCAAGATCCTCGCCGCCCAACCCTACGGCATTCGTCAGGCGCTGGACCTGACCGATGCAGCCTTCGCCGCAGGCTGCGCCGCACAGGGCGTCACCTACCTTGCCCCGCCGCCCGATAGCCTGACAGAGACGGGGTTTTCCAGGTTCGGCCATGCCCGCAACTCTGTCCACATCCGTGCAGGCAAACCACCCGATCATTCGCATATGAACGGCGACTACGGCGCGCTGTGCGTCCGGCAGATCCTGGACTGGCTGGACTGAGGGCGCTTAGTACCGCGCATCCGGCAACCCGCAGAAAGCATCGACCGGGCTGTTCCGGTTCCACGCCGCCCGGCCCATAAGGCACTCCACCACCGCTTTCTGCATCGAGGGCATCGTGGCATAGGCGTTAACGTAAGTGGGCGCACGGGGGGCGTCGTACAGGTAGTAGGGATAGCCGAACGACACCATCAGCGTCGGAATTTCATGCCAGTGCCGCGCCATCGCTGCGCCGAAGTTGCCGGTGATCTTCAGCCAGTCCAGGAAGATGCGGCCACGGGACAAGAGGGTCTCCTCGCCGAACAGATAGATCATCAGGTCGTAATCGGCGGCCGAGGGCACAAGGCCTGCTGTGTGCAGCGTCACCTCAAACCCCTCGGCCCGCAGCATGTCGGGCAGATCGAACGGGATGGCTTGGGGAAAGAACGGCACGATGATGCCAGAGGTGACGACCAGCACCCGTTTGTGTCTGGCCACAGACAGCGGCAGCAAGCCCCTCACATCCTTGACCAAAGTGGGTGCTGCTTGCGTCACCGCCAAAGCTGCCGCCTTGTTCTCGGGCCGTGCCAGCGCCGCCCGGTTGACCTTTGCAACGCCCTTGTGCAGCCCGGCCCAGGCCTTCAGCCCCAGAACCCGCGTCAAAGCCTGATCCAGCCGTTCGGCACTGATCCGGCCATCCGCCACCGCTGCCGCAATCAAGGCCACATCGGCCTCGGCATCGCGAGAGAACAGAATGATGTCGCAGCCGTTCTCGATGATTTCAGGCAGCATTTCACTGCGCGCAGCCCATGACCCGAAGCCCGCCATGGGTGTGGCATCCGACACGATCAGGCCGTTAAAGCCCAACTCACCCCGCAACAGGCCCAGATTAAGCGCCTTCGAGACGGTGGCGGGCCGGTACGCCTCCACCCCCGCCTGAGGGTTCTGCGCCAAGATGTACGAGGGCAAGGCGATGTGGGCTGACATCACCGACATCACCCCCTGTGCTATCGCGGCGCGGTACAGACGGCCAAAAGTCGCCTCCCATTCCGGCTTGGACAAGGGGTTGATCGTGGTCACCAGATGCTGGTCGCGGTCGTCATAGCCCTCGCCCGGCCAGTGCTTGACGGTGGCCGCCACCCCTGCGGCCTGAAACTCGGCAATCTGGGCCAGCGCCTGCCGTTCGATCACTTGCACCTGCGACCCGAACCCCCGGGTCGCCACAATCGCACTGCGAAAGGCGTGATTGATGTCGATGACGGGCGTGAAAGACCAGTTGATGCCGATCGCCCGCGCCTCTTCGGCCATGATGCGGGCCACGGAGCGCGAGGCTTCCACATCATCCACCGCAGCCAAAGCCAAAGGGTTGGGCACCTCAGTACCCACCGCCAGCGACATCCGGCTGCCCTCAAGATCAGCCGACACGAACAAAGGCACCAATGCCGCCCCCTGCATGGCATCGACAAACCCCGCCTCATAGTCAAGATCGGCAGAGAAGTTCCGCGTGATCCCGGCAGGCTTCAACTTCGCCAGTCGCGCCAGTTCGGAAGGGTCCTTGCCCATCGAGTGAAAGACAAACAACTGCCCAACCTTCTCGGCATCACTCAAAGCGGCCTTGGTGGCGGTAACCCAGTCAATCGCCGCCTGATCCAGTGAAAACGGCGCGTGGCGGAGGAGTTCGGTGCTGTCCATGGTTTTCTCTCGGGCTAAGTCGGGAATTGCTGCTGTGCAGGCCAAGGTGACCCGTTTTGACAGGATTTGTAAAGGGTAGGGCAGGGGTTGCGTCTGGCCCGGCGCAGTTCCATGCTGCGGCCCAAACAAGGGGCAGCCATGGCGCCGCATGAAGCATTCCTGCTGTTCGCAGGCGTCCTTCCAATCGGCGATCCCGTGGTTTTTGCTGTTCGCCACCACATCTTTCGGGCTAGGGCCCCGGATCAAAGCCATCGTCGAACGGATGCCGGGCTTTGACCGCGACAACTGGCTGTGGCTGCAACTGAGCCTGGAGTTCTGCGTCTACATCTACGCGGGCTATTTCGGCCTTGGCATGGGGATGATCCTGTTTGCGATCTACGGCGTGTTTTCCACCATGACGATCCATCAAGGCAATTCGGTGCGCAACATCACCACCAGCCTGTAAAGCCTTGTGGCCATCGTGATCTTCGCAAGCTCGGGTCTGATCCGCTGGCTGCCCTCGCTGATCATGATGTCCGGCGCCATCGCAGGTGGCTACATTGCCGTCCACATCGCCAGACGCCTGCCCGCCGCGTGGGTTCGGGTGGTCATCCTGGGCTGGGCGATCTGCCTGACAGCATTGGCATTCACGCGCTATCTGTAAGGCAAATCTGAAGGCTGATCCCAAAGCCGGAAGGCAGGCCGTTGCCCCTTGATGCACTGGCGATACCCAATCCACGAGATGTCTGATTTTCACATGGACATGCTCGAAAAGTGTAGAACCACAAGGGACGATGGGCGCTTTGTTGCCGGACAGCCGTTCCCTGCCGCAAAGGTCATTCAACTTTCGGAAGCGAAAGCCTGAGGCGGGACGGGTCTAAAATTTCCCGTTGCACCCTAAGGCGACGCGGTGGCTTGCGCGGCTTCAGCTTTGAAAATTGCCAGACGGACCATGCCATTTCTGTTCCAACCTGGTAAGTTGGACCTCTTCGCTTGGGCTGACGGAGGTTTGGTGACGCGCAACGGTGGGACGCTTGAACAGCTGACCCCGCGCCCGTTCGGCCCGGCAACCGTCTTGGCCCTGAATGAGCGGGCAGGTGACTATGCCGCAGCCAACCATGCGCCTGCCGGTATCCGTGCCATCCCGTCAATTGCGTATCGGCGCGCACTTGCGGCGACGGGCGAGGTCGATGCAGGCATCGGCCTTACCGATGGCCCTGATAGCCGTGACATCGCCGCAGGTCATGCGCGGTTGATCGGGGCTGGCGGCCGTTCGGTGCCAAGAGATGGCAGCCCGGTCGTTCACGGACGTGGCGGCACAAACGGGACCGTCCGATTTCATGGTTCAGCAGCAACTGTCTTCTACGCAGGTTTTTTATCGCCGTAGTCGGTCTGATCCCTCATCATTGCAGCAAGGATGGTGCGGCGTTTTCGGGCGCAGGCGATGATGGCGACTTTGGTGGGTTTTCCGGCGGCTTGCAATTTCCTGCGGTAGGCCCTGAGCGTGGGGTCACAGCGCGACGCTGCGAAGCCCGCGAGATAAAGCGCGCGGGTCAGGTCGGCGCGTCCGCCCCAGATCCGGCGTTTGCCGGACCCGGTGGCGCGGGGCGCAAGGCCTGCCAGTTTGCGGCGGTCCAACTGGCACAGTTCGGGCAGCCTGGCCTGGATCACCGCCGCGATGGCCGGCCCGATCCCCGGCATGGATTGCAGGCACAGGCGGCCTGCGGCCAGGGTCTCATCAGCGGCCGTCAGTTTGGCAATTTCGGCCTCAACCGCCTTGCGGTGCCGCACCATCCCTTTGATATGGCTGGTGATCTGTGTCCTGATCCAGTCATTGTGGCTTTGGCCCAGACGGTTCCGCCCGGCCCCGATCATCGCCACCAGATCGTCGCGCCGCGCCACCCGTTCGGCCAGTTCCACCCGTTCGGTCAATTCCACCCGTTCGGACGGTGTCGGTGGGGTCGGTTGCAGTTCCAGCGCCCGGCCCATCCGCGCCAGCATTTCAGCATCGACCCGGTCGGTTTTGGCCAGCTTGCCGGTCGCGCGGGCATATTCCCGGGCATGGCGCGGGTTGACCAGGCAAAAGTCGGCTTTGAAGCGGGTTAGCGCCTCGGTCGGCGGTCGCTCGTCACCGCCAGAGGCTTCCAGCACGCCGAGACAGCCTTTCCCGCCCTTGGCAACCTGCGCAAGGGACTGTTTTATCGTGTAAATCCGCTCCGCCTTCGCAGTGGCGAGGCACAATGCGTCACTCCGGTTTTTGGCAACATCGACGTCGATGATATTCTGTGGCAAAGCCATGATCATGTCGTTGTTCTGCGGGATCAGCCGGTCATGCGGCCTTGCCCGGGCAACTGTTCAGGCTTGAAACGGTCGGCAGGCGAGCCCCAAGCTGCGAGACGGGTTGCAAACCCAAGGATGCCTAGGGGGCCTCGTCTGCCAAACTTTCCATCGCAGAATTCAAAGAGACAAGGATGGGTGTTGACCGCGTTGCAGAATGCGTTTCATCGGCTAATCGCCCAAGAGCCGCTTGGCGAAGCGGTCTCTGATAGCGTCATGCAGGACGGCGGCACCAGGCCCAGGACTCATAACCAAAACAACACGATTGCCGCCAGGGCGCCGGCGGGCAGGACGATGTCGGCGCGCCGGTCAAAGCGCATGGCTATCCTGCGCCAGTCCTTCAGACGCCCGAACATGTTCTCGATCCTGTGACGTTTCTTATCGAGGGTGGCGTCGTGCCC
>JAYSQA010000034.1:0-11020 GCA_043721775.1 Rhodobacterales bacterium | reverse complement strand
CGCCAAAGTAGGGGAAATCGACCCCCACAACCTCTTCGTGATCCCCGTCCATGATCTGGCTCAGTCGCAGTTGGGCATCGGTGCCCTTCGCGCGCTGTTCGAGGTTCCACTTGCCCTCCTCGCCCCAGCGGAACCCGATGGACCCGTTGGGGGCAACGATCTGGCCCGAAGCCTCATCATAGGCGACGGTTTTCCAGTCGGGGTTGTTGGTTTCGCCCAGCTTGCCATCAAAATCCTCGGCCCGCAGCATGCGGCCAGGGACCAGATGGCCATCGCGGTCCTCCAGCCGGACCAGCATCGGCATGTCGGTGTATTTGCGGGCATAGTCCTCGAAATATTCGGCCTGCCGGTCCAGATGGAATTCGCGCAGGATCACATGACCCATGGCCATCGCCATCGCCGCATCGGTGCCGGCCTGCGGGTTCAGCCAGATATCGCCGAACTTCGCCGCCTCGGAATAGTCGGGGCTGACCACTGCCGACTTGGTGCCGCGATAGCGCACCTCGGTATAGAAATGCGCGTCGGGCGTGCGCGTCTGCGGCACGTTGGACCCCCAAAGCATCAGGAAGCCCGCGTTATACCAGTCGGCCGATTCCGGCACGTCGGTCTGTTCGCCCCATGTCTGCGGGCTGGCTGGCGGCAGATCGCAATACCAGTCGTAGAACGACATGCAGGTACCGCCCAGAAGGCTGAGGTAGCGCGAACCAGCGGCATAGCTGACCATCGACATGGCGGGGATGGGTGAAAAGCCGAACACCCGGTCGGGGCCGTAGGTCTTTGCGGTGTAGGCATTGGCCGCCGCGATGATCTCGGTCGCCTCGTCCCATGTGGCGCGCACGAAACCGCCCTTGCCGCGTGTCTTGGTATATCTGGCGCGCAGGGCGGGATCGTTCTGGATCGCGGCCCAGGCGGCGACGGGCGTCATCGTCGGCCGCATCTTGCGCCAGGCGCGCATCAGGGCGCCCCGGATCAGAGGGTTCTTCACCCGGTTGGCAGAATAGAGATACCAGCTGTAGGACGCGCCGCGCGCACAGCCGCGCGGCTCATGGTTCGGCAGGCCCGCGCGAGTACGGGGATAGTCGGTCTGCTGGGTCTCCCACGTAACAATGCCGGACTTGACGTAGATCTTCCACGAACAAGACCCTGTGCAGTTCACCCCATGGGTAGAGCGGACAACTTTGTCATGCCGCCAACGGTTCCGGTAGACCTCTTCCCAATCGCGGTTCTCGCGGGTGGTCTGGCCCCAGCCGTCCGAGAATTGCTCAAGCTCTTTGTTATGGAAGAAATTCAGTCTGTCGAGAAGGTGGCTCATCGTGGCGTCCTTTCGTTATTCTGCGGGGTGGCCGGCGGCACCCGAAGGGGCACGGCCGCGCTCGATATCGTGGAGAAGCCCGCCGGGGCGCGTGTAGGCGACCCAGGTGATGGCAAGGCAGACGACGTAGAAGGCCAGGAACAGCCACAACGCGCCGATCGGGCTGCCCGTCATGGCGATGGAGGAGCCGTAGGCTTTGGGGATGAAGAACCCGCCATAGGCGCCGATGGCACTGGTGAAGGCGACGATGCCGCCCGATTCCATGGCGATCTGACGGGCGCGGTCCACGCCTGTCAGCTGCGGCATCAGGCGCGGCACTTCGCGGCCCATGATGACCGGGATCATCTGGAAGGTGGACGCATTGCCCACCCCGGTGAAGAAGAACAGCGCCATGAACCCGGCGAAGAACCCGGCGAACGACCCGGCCTGCAGCGACAGGATCACGGCCAGGACCGAGGCGATCATGCCGGCGAACACCCAGAAGGTGACGCGCCCGCCGCCGAACTTGTCAGAGACCCAACCCGTGCCTGCGCGGCTGAGCGCGCCGACCAGCGGGCCGAGGAAGACGTATTGCAGGGCGTTGATATCGGGGAAGACGATCCGGCTGAGCAGCGGGAAGCCCGCCGAATAGCCGATGAAGCTGCCGAAGGTGCCGATGTAAAGGACGCACATCAACCAGTTATGGCTGCGCCCGAAGATCACCGATTGCTGGGCAAAGCTGGCCTTGGCGTCGGCGATATCGTTCATTCCCAGCCACGCGGCGATGGTGGCCACAAGGATGAACGGCACCCAGATGAACCCTGCGTTCTGCATCCACAGGCTGGCTCCGGTTTCGGCCACGGTCTGCGGCGCGCCGCCCATCGCCCCGAACACGCCCACGGTGATGACCAGCGGCACCAGAAACTGCATGACGCTGACGCCAAGGTTGCCCAAGCCCGCGTTCAGCGCCAGCGCATGGCCTTTTTCGGCCTTGGGGAAGAAGTAGCCGATGTTGGCCATGCTTGAGGCAAAGTTCGCCCCGCCCAGACCGCAAAGCAGTGCAAGAACAAGGAAGATGACGTAGGGGGTCTCAGAGTTCTGCACGGCATAGCCGATGCCGATGGCCGGCAACATCAGCGAAGCGGTGGACAGCGTCGTCCACAGCCGCCCGCCAAAGATCGGCACCATGAAGCCGTAAAAGATCCGCAGCGTCGCCCCCGACAGAGCGGGCAGTGCGGCAAGCCAGAACAGTTGTTCCGAGGTGAAGGCAAAGCCGATCAGCGGTAGCTTGGCCACAACCATCGACCACACCATCCAGACCGAGAACGCCAACAGCAGCGCCGGGATCGAGATCCAGAGGTTACGGCGCGCAACGGCCCGCCCCTTCTCGGCCCAGAATGCCGCGTCTTCCGGATGCCAGTCTTCCAGAACGCGTGGCATTTGCGTGCGTTCGGGGTGGTGGATGGTCTGCATCTCGGGCAGCTGCGGCAGCCGGTCCAGAACTTCGCCATGGGCGGCGCGTTCCATCGCCCGGATCGACAGGTGCATCCAGGCCAGCGCGATGGCGACCAGAATGAACAAAAGCGCAAAGCATGAGGTGTAGATGCCCGTCAGGTCCAAGAGCACACCGAACGCGATTGGCAGGACAAAGCCACCAAGACCGCCGATCATGCCGACCAAACCGCCGACGGCACCGACATGGTTGGGATAGTAGACCGGAATGTGCTTGAACACCGCCGCCTTGCCGAGGCTCATGAAAAAGCCGAGCGCAAAGAGCGTGGCGATGAACGGCCACAGGCCCATGCTGGTCGAAAAGGTGATGGGCCCGTCCTTGCCCTGAATGACGTAGTCGGTTGGCGGATAGGACAGCATGAACAGGAACAGCATGGAAAATCCGAGGGTCCAGTACATCACCGACCGCGCGCCGAACTTGTCCGACAGATGCCCGCCATAAGCCCGGAACAGGCTGGCGGCCAGGCTGAAGGAGGCCGCAGCCATGCCAGCGGTGCGCACATCGACGGAATAGACGTCGATCAGGTAATGCGGCAGCCACAGTGCAAGTGCCACGAAGGCGCCAAAGACGAAGAAGTAGTAAAGCGAGAAACGCCAGACCTGCAGGTTCTTCAGCGGCGCAAATTGCTGTGCAAAGCCGGGTGCCTTGGCCCCCGTCCTGCGCCGTTCTACGAGCGCCGGGTCATCCTTGGCAAAGATGAAGAAGATCACCCCCATCAGGGCAAGCGCGGCTGCCCAGACATTGGCCACGCTTTGCCAGCCATAGGCCACCATCACGAAGGGCGCCACGAACTTGGTCACCGCGGCGCCAACGTTCCCGGCACCGAAGATGCCCAGCGCCGTGCCCTGGTGGCCCGCGTCATACCAGCGGCTGACATAGGCCACGCCGATGATGAACGACCCGCCTGCGAGGCCAACCCCCAGCGCCGCGACCAGGTACATGATGTAGGTGTCGGCGAAGGTCAGGGCCCATGTCGCCAGCGCCGCCAGGATCATCTGCCCGGAGAACACCAGCCGTCCGCCGTATCTCTCGGTCCAGACGCCCAGAAAGATCCGGGTCAGCGAACCCGTCAGGATCGGCGTGGCCACCAGCAGGCCGAACTGGGTGTCGTTCAGGCCCAGCTCGCCCTTGATGGCGACTCCGATGATGGAAAAGATCGTCCAGACCGCGAAACAGGCGGTAAAGGCGATGGTGCTCAGGCTCAGGGCGCGCGTCTGATCGGCGCGTGAGGCTGTGGCTACGGTTTGCATGGCAGGGCCTCCGGCAGGAATGGCGTGGTCACCCCGAGGTGGGGATGAGTGCCAGACCTGCGGCCAGAGCGGCCCAAAAGGTTTGATCTAGATCAAACCGCACGGACATACATAACGAATAAGTCGCCTACCTGAATTTGTCATCTAGCAGGCGATGCAGCATCAGGTCCATCTCTGCAGCAATCAATTCGCGGCTTGACAAATATCAAGTTTTGCGCTGATATTGTCTGCTACAGACAAGGAGCGCAGGACGTGCCGGAGCAACATTTCCCTGAGATTCGGGCGCTCAGTCTGTTTTCGGGAATGGAGGATGTGCATTTCCAATCCCTGATGCGCGGTGCCTATGTGCAGAACTTCCCCCCGCAGATAGAATTGATCACCGAGGGCGAGCCGAGCGATTTTCTGCACGTCGTCCTTTCCGGCTCGGTCGATCTGTTTTCGCAATGGAATGGTCGAAACACCAGCCTCGCGACCGTGCGTCCCGTTTCAACCTTCATCCTGGCCGCTACGATCAAGAATGCACCCTACCTGATGTCAGCCCGGACATTGGAGAAAAGCCGGATCGTTCTTGTCCCCAGTCAGGACGTGCGCGCCATCTTTGACGCCGACGGCACCTTTGCCCGCGCAATCGTCACGGAACTGGCGCAATGCTACCGGTCGGTCATCAAGTCGCAAAAGGACCTCAAGCTTCGATCCTCGCTTGAGCGGCTCGCAAACTATCTGCTGCGCCAGCAAAAACGCGCAGGCGGCGGCGCGACCTTTGATCTTGATTTCGAAAAGCGCAGGTTGGCATCGGTGCTGGGGATGACACCGGAAAACCTCAGCCGCGCGTTCAAGAGCTTGCAAGCCTACGGCGTCACGGTCGAGGGCACCCGCTTCACGATTGGCGATCAGGCAGACCTCGAACGGTTCGCCAAGCCCAGTCCGCTGATCGATGACTTTGCGACCTGAGGGTCAGGGCAACGGGCTGACCCCGATGCCAGCCGGGTGAAGCCAGGTCAGGGCCGCATAAAGCAGTATTCCTGCGACCAGACGCGTCGCAAGGTCGCCGGTCAGTGAGGGCGGCCAAAGCGGTGTTGTGGCGACTGCGCTGCGCAACTCCTGCCAGTTCCCCCCCCATCTCGCGCTGGCGTCTGCGGTCAACAGGGCGCGTCCCCAGAGCCGCGAAGCTGGCAAAGGTGCCGAACAGGATCAGATGCGCCAGATCGCCATTCGGCACGGCGTGGGCGGTGGACCACAACACCAGCGCCAGCAAGAGCGGGTGGCGGTGCAGGCGGACGATTCCAGGGCGGCGGGGTCGAACATTGCGTTCTGTGCTCCGGCAAAGGAAAACGGGTTTGGCCGTGCGATGGCCAGCGACAGGATCAGACAAACCGGCAGCATGGCCACCAACGGAACATATACCTGCCACAGCGCCCAGTCCCACAGCGGCACAAAGGGCGCCCTGCCCGCCGCACCGATCAACCAGACAAGCACCGCGAGCGACAGCGCGGAATAGGCCAGCGTAAAGCCGCGCGGCCCAAGCGCCGATTGCAATACCGGGCGCAAGAGCGGCGGCAGATGCAGCGACACCATGACCGCCCCCCGCCCGATCAGCCACAGGACGAACAGCCCCCCAAGCGGCCAACCGACAATCGGCAGCCGCCCGGTCCAGTTCGGCACGGCGGTCAACAGGAACCCGGCAATGACCGCCCCCAGGCACCCCAGCCGAAATCGGCGAGATTGTAAGGTCCACCCGCAAGGCCGCTGGTCTGCGGCAAGATCAGCTTGCTGGTGCGGCCGGTGTCGCCTGCGTTTCATCGTCGATCTGGAGGCGGGCAAGCCCACGGCACAGATCGGCAGGGTGCTTCAGGTTCTGCAGACGCTGGGCTGCAGCTTTGAGAACACCCCGCCCCGGGCACCAGTAACGCCATGATGCGCAAGCTTAACGTCTGGTGGGATGCCGATCTTGTCGGCCAGTTGACGCAAAATCAGCACGGCGAACTTAGTTTCGCCTATCCTTCACACCAGCCTCCGCCTTGGCCGCACGATCCGAAGGCGGTGGAGCGGCTATCACCGACGTAGTCTGGCCGAGATATGAGCCGGGCCAGAAAACCGTCCGGGGGACTGTTTTCCCGGCGATCGAATGCGCTGCTTCAAGCGCCTCGGGGCCCGCGTCATGGCCCGCGACTTCGACAGGCAGGTCGCAGAACGACACATCCGAACGTTCGCGGGTTCTCTCGGACCAATGGCGTTCACCCGCTCACTCCATGAACCGCTTCACGGCCCCTTGATCGCCGAAATCTCAGCGCGTGGGATGAGTCTGGCCAGCGGAAGGGAAAACTCTACCGCAAGCTGATTTGTGCAACAAAGCCGGTTGACAGAATCAATGCATTGGAATTTCTATTTGAACCAATAGCAGAATGGTTCAAATTATGACCTCGCCGCGACGTCGCAACATGACCAACGATAGTGCCAATCTCGTTCAGGCCCGTTTGTTGGGCATGATCGAGCGGGGCGGCCTGCCCGCGGATGCGAGACTTCCGACAGAGCGTGACTTGAGCGAAAAGATGGGTGTTGGAAGAAGGACTGTGCGTCTTGCGTTGGAATCGTTGATGGCCGAAGGGCTGATTTGGCGCCAGCAGGGTAAAGGCACGTTTGCTGGCCAGCCCCCGGACAAGACGCAAGTGCTGGCGGCGGAGATTGTCGGCGAGACAAACTTTGCTGAGGTGATGGCAGCAAGGATTTGTATCGAACCTGCCTTGGCCGCAATGTCGACCCGGCATGTTCAGCCTGCCGACATTGCGCGCATGCGCGACCTGGCCCGCCGCACCCTTCAAGCCACCGACGCAGATTCTATCGAGCTTTGGGACGGCGCGCTCCACCGGCTTATCGCGCGATTGGCGCACAACAAGCCGCTCTACACCGCTTTTTCTATGATTGATGAGATCAGGGGAAATGCGCGCTGGCGTGGGTTGAGGTCGAAGGCGAGGTCGTTGGAAACCCTGAAGATCAGTGATGCAGAGCATCGTGAGATCATAGATCAAATCGAGGCGGGCAATGCCGTTGGTGCCGAAGCAGCGATGCGATCCCATTTGACTTCGCTGGCGAACAATCTGAACCACATCCTCAACCCATAACCTGGAGGCTTTCTTGACGCAGACTGACATCACATTGGAGACAATCGCCGCCGCCGAGCGTATGATGGGTGTTGTCTATAGCGTGCAAGAGCGCCAGCAGATGCTGGATAATCTTGAAGGACAGATCACATCGGCCTTGCAGCGGCGGGCCGTGCCTTTGACCAATTCGGTGCCGATGGCAATGCGGTTCGACCCGCGCTTGCCAGGGTTTGTGATGCCGCATGGTACAGACGTGCTTCGCCTGTCGCCAGTGACAGCGCCGCTGCCGGACCAGGAGGAGGACATTGCCTTTGCGCCGGTGACAAATCTCGCGGCCTGGATCAAAAGCGGGGATCTGACCAGCCGTCGGCTGACGCAGATTTATCTCGACCGGATCGCTGCGATTGGCCCTAAGCTGGAATGTTTTGCAGCCGTCACGGCTGACCTGGCGCTGGCTGAGGCCGACGCGGCGGATGCCCTGACGCAGAAAGGGATTAATCTTGGGCCGCTGCACGGAATTCCTTACGGCCTCAAAGACCTGTTTGACAGCCGGGGCGTGGTAACAGGATGGGGCGCTGAACCGTTCCAGCACCGCGTACCTGATGCCGACGCGGCGATAGTGACCCGGTTGCGAGCGGCAGGCGCGGTCTTGCTGGGTAAGACCACCGTCGGCGCGTTGGCCTATAACGACATCTGGTATGGCGGCATGACGCGTAACCCATGGAATTTGAACGAAGGCTCGAGCGGGTCGAGTGCTGGATCGGCGAGCGCGACGGCAGCAGGCCTTTGTGCCTTTGCGATCGGCACGGAAACGCTGGGGTCGATTACCTCGCCCAGTCAGCGATGCGGCACCACCGGACTGCGTCCCAGCTTTGGCCGGGTCAGCCGGGCAGGCTGCATGGCGCTGTGCAATTCGCTCGACAAGGTCGGGCCGATCTGTCGATCGGTTGAAGATACGGCGGTGGTGTTGGCCGCGCTGAATGGTGCCGATATCAAAGACCGTACCACCATCGCCGCCCCGTTCGTATTTGACGCAGCTACCGGGATTCAAGGGCTAAAGGTCGGTTTCATACCGGAGGCGTTTGGGGAAGGCGCCACGGCGGTCGATCACGCCGCACTTTCTGCGGTGCGGGCAATGGGCGTGGAGGTCGTCGAGGTCGGGTTGCCCGATCTGCCGTATGGTGCGCTGATGAATATTCTGTTTGCTGAAGCAGCCGCGAGCTTTGAAGACCTGACCCTATCGAACCAGGATGATACGCTGACTTGGCAGGATGCCGCCGCCTGGCCCAACGCCATGCGCAAGGCGCGATTCCTGTCGGCGGTTGATCATGTGCAGCTGGACCGGCTGCGCTATCTGGTCATGCAGGCGCTGGACGGTCTGTTCACGCAGTGTGACGTGCTGATCGGCCCTTTTGAGACCGGGCCGATGCTGATCGCCTCTAACTTTACCGGCCATCCCTGCCTGCATCTGCGGGCTGGTTTCGAAGATTTGGGCACCCGCAGCCCGGCCTCACTCGCCTCGGGCAAGCTGACAACCGGCGAGGCAGCCACGACGGGCAGTACCTTTTCCGTACCGCAGGGCATCTCGCTCTGGGGGCGGTTGTTCGATGAGGGCCCCCTATTGAACCTTGGCATGGCGTTGGAAAACGCCCTCGCCGTGGCGCATCGTCGCCCCGGATATCCAAGCTGAACAGAAAAGCCTGCCCGCAGTCAATGCCGGGTTTTACGAAACACGGGCCGGAATGGCCCTCCAATTGGGAGAGTACAACAATGCAACGCAGAGACTTTCTACGCAGCACGACTGCTGTTCTTGGCACAGGGTTTGTCTCGGGTGGTCTGCCCACAGCCCTTTGGGCCCAGGAAACGCCGGTGTCGGGCGGCACGCTGATCTGGGGCCATTCGGAAACCACTCAGAACCTCGATATGCACCAGACTGGCACCGCCTCGTCAGGGCGGGTGCTGCAGAACATCCATTCGTCGATCGTGACGGTGGACAAGGATCTGAATGTCATTCCCGGTCTGGCCGAAAGCTATGAAGTCGCCCCCGACGGGCTGACCTACAGTTTCAAGCTGCGGCCGGATGTAAAGTTCCATAGCGGTGCGACGATGACTTCGGCGGATGTGAAATATTCGTTCGAGCGTTGCAAGGACCCAGCCACCGGGGCGGTGAACTTTGAAGTGTTCAACAATGTGGCCAGCATCGAAACCCCGGATGATCTGACGGTCGTGATCAAGATGAGCGGCATAAATGCGCCGTTCCTGTCGCGTCTGGCCGAAAACGGCGCGGGCGTGATTATGCCGGTCGACAGCGGCCCGACACAAGGCACCAATCCGATGGGTGCAGGGCCGTTCAAGTTCGTAAGCTACGAGGTGGGCACCGTGGTCAAGATGGCCCGGTTCGACGATTATTGGGAGGGACCGGCGCTTCTTGATGCGGTCGAAGCGCGTGAGATCACCGAACCCACCACCCGCCTTACCGGACTGCGGACCGGCGAATTGCACATGATCAACGATATCCCACTGGACCGCGTGGGCGAGTTGGAGGGCGACGCAAACCTTCAGGTCGTGAAGTGGTTCCCGCTGAACTTCGACTTCGTGAACATGAACCATACCTTCGAGCCGTTCAAGAACCCCAAGGTGCGGATCGCCTTTGACATGATCATCGACAAAGAGGCGCTGATGCAGGGCGCGTTGTGGGGCCAGGGCGCCACGACCCCGTCACCCAGCTTTCCGACATCCGCAAGCTACAACAAAGACCTTGTGCAGCGCCCGCAGGACATCGAAGGTGCCAAGGCCATGCTGGCCGAAGCGGGCTATCCCGAAGGCAGCCTGGACATCGTGTTCAAGGCAACAACCAACTATCCCTACCACATCGAGACCGCGCAAATCCTTGTCGAATGGTTCAAGGCCGCGGGTGTGAACCTGACTATCGAGCAATTGACTTGGGCCGATTGGCTTAGCCAATGCTGGGTGGACAAAGACTACCAGATGACAATGATGAACTTCTTCACCCTGTGGGAGCCGGACTTCCTGTATTACAGTGTGTGGAACTCGACCGGTGCATTCAACTACCGCGCCGTCAGCGATCCGGTGATCGACGAGTTGACTGCCAAAGCCCGTGTGACGGTCGATGATGCTGCGCGTGCCGACATCTACAAGCAGGTGCAAAAGCAGGTCTGGGACGAAAGCCATGACATCATCCTGTGGTTCCGCAATGGCACCATCGGGGCGCAACCGGCGGTCATGGGGCTGGATACTGTGGTGCATCCCAACGGGTCCAACCTGAATTTCCATAAGGTTTGGCTGAAAGCGTAACCGCGTGCGGCGGGCCTGTTCACGGCCCGCCGCTGTGCCTTTGGGATGCTGCCGATGACCTATGTGCTGAACCGGCTTTTGTCGGTGATCCTGACCCTGTTTCTGATCACGTTGGTGACCTTTGGCGTGACCAATATCCTGCCGGGGGATGTGGCCATGATGATCATGGGCACGCAATCCAACCCCGAAGCGCTGGAGGGGTTGCGGCAGAGCCTTGGCCTTAACGACCCATTGCTTGTGCAGTATGCCAATTGGGTTGGCGGCATGGGGACCGGCGACTGGGGCAATTCACTGATCTTCAAGAAACCGATCATTGAACTTTTGGGTCAAAAAGCCGTGGCCTCGGCGATCATCGTGGTGATGTCGATGGTCATTGCGTTGGCAGTGGCTGTGCCCTTAGGCGTCTGGGCCGCCGTGCACCGCGACAAATGGCAAGATACTGTCAGCTCTTCGTCAGCCCTGATGGGTGTCAGCCTGCCGGATTTCTTTTGGGGAATCGTGATGATCCTGGTCTTCGCCCGCTGGCTGGGCTGGTTCCCGTCATCCGGTTTTG
>JAYSQA010000033.1:0-6207 GCA_043721775.1 Rhodobacterales bacterium | reverse complement strand
GCATGTCCGCACCCCGCTTCGAATGTCCCTCAGGATAGACTTTGCCATGAAAAACGCAGACCGCCGAGGGTCTATGTGATCATCAGGGATGGAACAGTTAGCCAATATTGACCTTGGTGCCCCAGGTCTTGCAAAGCAAAGCAAGATCGTCCGGGAACGCCCTGTCCGTAAAGACCTCGCTGACCTCACTCAGCGAAGCCAGCCGTGCCGGAGCCGACCGTCCCAGTTTGGAATGGTCGCAGACAAGGAACACCCGCCGCCCCTGGCGGATGATCGTTCTGGACACGCGGACCTCCGCCAGATCAAAATCCAGAAGGTCGCCGTCAGCGTCCAGGGCAGAACTGCCGATGACGGCATAATCGACTTTGAACTGTTCGAAAAACTGCGTGGTCAACTCTCCGACCAAGCCGCCGTCAGACCGCCGGAAGGCCCCGCCCGCCACCATGATGTCGCATCCCGGATTGGCGACCAGAATGTTCGCGACATTCATGTTGTTGGTGATCACGGTGATGTTGCGATGTTGCAAAAGTTCACGTGCGACGGCCTCGGTCGTGGTCCCCAGGTTCATCATGATCGAACAGTTTTCAGGGATTGCTGCGGCACAGGCCTTGGCTATTGCGGCCTTGGCTGTTTCGTTCATGTTGCGGCGCTCTGCGTAGCCCAGATTGGTCACACCGGTGCGCAACACCGCCCCACCGTGCACGCGGTCCAGATGACCCGAGTCGGCAAGTTCGGCCAGATCACGTCGAATCGTCTGCAAGGCCACGTCGAAACGCTGCGCCAGATCCTCGACGACGACCCGGCCATCTGCCCGTGCGATCTCGACAATTTCACTCTGCCGGAAGCTCAGAGCCAAGGCGTTTCCTTTCCAGGGTCGACACGGAATGAGTTTCATCCTTCAAACAAGTAGCCGCGCCGATCAAGGCCGAAAAAATGCTGCATCGCGACGCAAATTCGTACCGCAGCGCAGCGCGAATTTGCGCGCTTCTGAGAAAATCGAAGATTTTCAGGATGATGGCACCCGATACACCCGCCGATATGCGCGGTTTTTTTCAAATTCGCACATAAACGAATATATTGGGTTGACCGATCCCTGCGGCTGCATCACGATAGAGTGAGTTATGGGGGCCTCACGTGACACTGCAACAGCGGCCAGAATCGGTCGACATTTTCATCATCGGCGGTGGAATAAACGGTTGCGGCATCGCACGTGATGCAAGCGGTCGTGGCCTGTCGGTCATTCTGGCCGAACAGGGGGATCTGGCGCAGGCGACCTCATCTGCCTCGACCAAGCTGTTTCACGGCGGCCTGCGCTATCTGGAATATTTCGAATTCCGTCTGGTCCGCGAGGCGCTGGCAGAGCGGGAGACCCTGCTGGTCGCCATGCCGCATATTTCCTGGCCTATGCGCTTTGTGCTGCCCTATCACCCCGACATGCGGTTTGAAGGCGAAACCCCGACCGGCAAGCTGATGTCCGCCGTGATGCCCTGGATGAAAGGGCGCAGGCCGGCCTGGCTGATCCGTCTGGGCCTGTTCCTGTACGACTCGCTGGGGGGGCGCAAGATTTTGCCCGCGACCCGGACCATTGACCTGACTTCCGATGCCGCAGGCATTCCGCTGCAAAAGCGCTTTGCCCGGGCCTATGAATATTCCGATTGCTGGATCGAGGATTCCAAGCTGGTGTCGCTGAACGCCCGCGACGCCGCCCTGAGGGGGGCCAGGATCATGACCCGCACGCGCGTGGTCAGTGCAGCCCGCGACGGTGAGCATTGGCGCGTCACCACCGAAGGCCCGCAGGGCACGCTCACCCATACCGCGCGGGCCCTGGTGAATGCGGGCGGACCTTGGGTCGAAGATATCATCCGCAACGTGATGCATATAAATTCAGCTGAAGCGGTGCGTCTGGTGCGGGGCAGTCACATCGTGACGCGCAAGCTTTACGACCACGACCGCTGCTATTTCTTTCAGGGAACCGATGGCCGCATCATCTTTGCCATTCCCTATGAACAGGATTTCACGCTGATCGGCACCACCGACAAGGACCATCAAGGCGCGCCCTCTGACGCCATCTGCACCGATGATGAGCGGGACTATCTGTTGGCCTTTGCCAGCCAGTATTTCGCCAAACCCGTCACCCGCGAGGATGTGGTCTGGACCTATTCCGGCGTCAGGCCGCTTTACAATGACGGCGCAAGTTCGGCCACGGCCGCCACCCGCGACTATGTGCTGTCGCTGGATCAGAACGGCGCCCCGTTGCTGAATGTGTTTGGCGGCAAGATCACAACGCATCGCCGTTTGGCCGAAGGGGCGCTGGCCAAGCTCGCCCCCTTCTTTCCTGCGGCCAAGCCCGCATGGACCGCGCGCGTGCCCCTGCCCGGCGGCGACTTTCCCCAGACAGGCGTGGCGGCGCTGACGCAAGACCTGGAGAAACGTTTTCCCTTTCTGACGCCAAAATGGGCCGCACGCCTGACCCGCGCCTATGGGTCGGAAGCTGCGACCCTTTTGGGCAAGGCTACCACGGTCGCCGATCTGGGCCAGGACTTCGGCGCCACCCTGACCGAGGCCGAGGTCGTGTGGCTCATGACCCATGAATTCGCGCTTGAGGCCACCGATATCGTCTGGCGCCGCACCAAACTGGGGCTGCGGCTGAGTGTGGCGCAGATCGCCCAACTGGAGGCCTTCATGGCAACGGCAAGAAATGAACGGGCTGTCAGCCCTGCGGCGGAATGAAGACCCCGGATGTCGATTGAGTTGCAATCAGTCTCGCGGGTGGTGAAGGGACAAACCTATATCCATCCCACCAACCTGACGCTGGAAAACGGCACGATGAATGTGCTGTTGGGCCCGACGCTGTCTGGCTAGACCTCTTTCATGCAGCTGATGGTAGGTCTCGATCAGCCGACCACGGGCAAGATCCTGTGGCAGGCCGCGATGTCACGGGCCTGCACGTTCAAGACCGCAAAGTCGCCATGGTCTATCAGCAGTTCATCAACTACCCCGGCAGAAGCGTTTACGAAAACATCGCCTCTCCCCTGCGTCTGACAGGCAAATCGGCTGCGGAGATCGACCGCGCTGTGCGCGAGACGGCCGAGATGCTGAAACTGACGCCGATGCTGCCCCGCAAGCCCCTGGAACTGTCTGGCGGTCAGCAACAACGCTGCGCCCTGGCCCGGGCTTTGGTGAAAGAGGCGGGGCTGGTGCTGTTGGATGAACCGCTGGCCAACCTTGACTACAAGCTGCGCGAGGAACTTCGTGCCGAAATTCCCCGCATCTTTGAAAAATCGGGCGCCATCTTCGTCTATGCGACCACTGAACCAGAAGAGGCTCTGCTGCTTGGGGGCAACACCGCTACCCTGTGGGAGGGCCGCGTCACCCAGTTTGGACCGACGCCGGACGTCTATCGCAATCCCGTCGATGCGACGACGGCGCGGGTGTTCAGTGATCCGCCGATGAATTTCATCGGTTTTATCAAAAAAGGCAGTCGCCTGCACTTTGACGACACCGTCACGGCAGAGGCTTCAGGCCCTGCGGCATACCTGGCCGATGGCGCCTATACCGCAGGCTTTTGCGCCAATCATCTGCACCTGCACGCCCAATCCGCGCAGGCGGTGGCGTTTGCCTGAACGGTCGGCGTGTCCGAAATTACCGGGTCGGAATCCTTTCTGCACCTGCAATACAGCGCTAACCGCTGGGTGGCGCTGGTTCATGGGGTGCACAGCCTGAACCCGGGCGACAAGGTCAGCCTCTGGTTAGATTCCGCCCGCGTCTAAGCCTTTGGCAAGGAAGGAAAACTGGCCGTGACCACTCCTTATGCAGGGGCTGCCTGATGGCACAAATCACACTTGAAGATCTGGCCCACAGCTATGTGGCCAACCCCAAAACCGACGCGGACATCGCGTTGAAAGAGATGGATTACGTCTGGCAGGATGGTGGCGCCTCTGCGCTTTTGGGGTCTTCGGGCTGTGGCAAGACCACGCTTTTGAACATCATCTCGGGGCTTTTGCGGCCCAGCCGGGGCCGGGTTCTGTTCGGCGACCGCGACGTGACCGACGCCGAAACGGCCGCGCGCAACATCGCCCAGGTCTTCCAGTTCCCTGTGGTCTACGATACAATGACAGTGCGCGAAAATCTTGCCTTCCCCTTCCACAATCGCGGCATGGACCCGGTTTATATAAAGGCCCGGGTTCAGGCGATTGCTGCGACGATTGGAATGGAGGCGACGCTGGACCGCAAGGCACGCGGTCTGACCGCCGATGCCAAGCAGAAGATCAGCCTTGGTCGCGGCATGGTGCGCGAGGATGTCAACGCCATCCGGTTCGATGAACCCTTGACGGTGATCGACCCCCATATGAAATGGCAATTGCGCACGCAGCTGAAAGAGCTTCACCGCCAGTTCGGCCACACGATGATCTACGTCACTCACGACCAGACCGAGGCGCTGACCTTCGCCGACAAGGTCGTGGTGATGTACGATGGCCGCGTCGTCCAGATTGGCACGCCGGAAAAGCTGTTTGAAACCCCGGCGCATACTTTCGTGGGCTATTTCATTGGCTCTCCGGGGATGAACCTGCTGGATGCAAGCGTGACCGGCAACACCGCGCATGTTCAGGGTGACAACGTGGCTCTGGCCGCATCCTATGCCCCGATAAAAGGCCGCATCCAGATCGGCATCCGCCCGGAATACTGCGAACTGACCACCGGCGAAGGCCTGCCCATCACCATCCTGCGGATCGAGGACGTCGGCCGCCACCGCATCATCCGGGGCGAAGTGGCTGGACAGGTCGTCAACATCATCGCCGCAGAAGGCACAGAGGTCGGCGCCGACCAGACCCGCGTCCACTTCGCGCCAGAGCGCATCAATGTCTATGCCGACGATTGGCGCGTGCAAGGAGCCCCCCGCTGATGGAAAAGACCCAGAACAACAAGGCGTGGTTTCTGGTGCTGCCGGTGCTTGTGATCGTGGCATTTTCGGCAGTCATTCCGCTGATGACCGTGGTGAATTACTCGGTCAACGACACCTTTGGCGACAATGCGTTCTTCTGGAACGGTCTGGACTGGTTCGTGGAGATGGTCTCGTCCGAGCGGATGCATTCGGCGCTGGGGCGGCAGGTGCTGTTTTCGGCCATCATTCTGGTAATCGAGGTGCCCTTGGGCATCTTCGTGGCGCTGAACATGCCGAAAAAGGGCTTCTGGGCCAGCTTTTGCCTGGTGCTGATGGCGCTGCCCCTCCTCATTCCGTTCAATGTGGTGGGCACGATCTGGCAAATCTTTGGCCGGGTGGACATTGGCCTTCTCGGCCATGGGCTGGCCGCGATCGGAGTGGACTACAACTACACCAACAACGCGCTGGACGCCTGGATCACCATCATCGTGGTGGATGTCTGGCACTGGATCTCGCTTGTGGCCCTGCTGTGCTATGCGGGCCTACAGAGCATCCCGCAGGCCTATTACCAGGCCGCCAAGATCGATCAGGCCAGCCGCTGGTCGGTGTTCCGCTTCATCGAATTGCCCAAGATGTCGGGCGTGCTGGTGATCGCCGTTCTGCTGCGCTTCATGGACAGTTTCATGATCTATACCGAGCCTTTCGTGCTGACTGGTGGCGGCCCCGGCAATTCGATCACTTTCCTGTCGATTGATCTGGTGAAAATGGCCATCGGGCAATTCGACCTTGGCCCGGCTGCGGCTTTCTCGATCATGTGTTTCCTGGTGATCCTTCTGGTCTCCTGGGTGTTTTTCACCGTGATGACCACACTCGATAACGCGGAGACCAAGTGATGCGCAGCCGCACCTCCGCCATCGTGATGTTCATCTACCTCTTGTTCCTGCTGATCCCGATCTATTGGCTGGTCAACATGAGCCTTAAGACGAACGAGGAAATCACCTCGACCTTCTCGATCATCCCCAACACACTGACCCTCGCCAACTACGCCACCATCCTGACGGACCCGGCCTGGTACATGGGCTATGTGAATTCGATGATTTATATGGTGATGAACACGGTGATTTCGATCACGGTGGCGCTGCCCGCAGCCAATGCCTTTTCGCGCTACAGCTTCATGGGCGACAAGCATCTGTTCTTCTGGCTTTTGACCAACCGCATGCCGACCCTGACGTTGCCCCCAAGTTCTATCCGACCTGAGCGAGACTCCGGGTTTCAGTTTTGCCCTTGCAGGCGGGTTGTGCAACGGGGTCTGGCGCGGAGTTGGT
>JAYSQA010000032.1:0-11147 GCA_043721775.1 Rhodobacterales bacterium | reverse complement strand
GAACATGTTCTCGATCTTGTGACGTTTCTTATCGAGGGTGGCGTCGTGCCCGATCTGCACCTTGCGGTTCTTTCTGGACGGGATGCACGGGGTTATACCGCGATAAATCAATGCGTTACGGAACAAGCCGGCATCATAGCCCCGGTCCGCGAGCATCGCTTTCACCGGCGGCATGGCCCCCGGCGGCCCCGCCGCTCCGGTGAAACCGCGGGTCTGACCGGCGCTCAGATACATCTGGATCGGCCGGCCCTTGCAGTCACAAACCGCATGCAGCGTGGAGTTTCGCCCGCCTTTCGTCAGCCCGATCAGCCGACTGCGCCCCCTTTTTTCCGCAGGCTGGACGCGGTGCGGGCCATGGACCGCAGGCGCGTCTCTCCACCGTAACCCATTGCGATTGAGGAAAATAATGCCGCTCAACACCCGTTCGTCAGGAAAATGATCCCCCGGATCATTTTCTGATCTTCCTCACTCATCCACTCGCGGCACACCATGAGACAAGGGAAAACGGCTTCAACCGCTCCATCTGCTCTTCCGTCAGCCAAAACAGATCACTCATGCGACACCTCCCCGATGCCGCCAGTGAATCAGCGAAACGGATCGGAAATAACCGGATTAATGAGGTCTGAGCCTGGATCAGTGCCGCTTTTCGACCCCACGCTAGAACGGGAACACTCATCCACGGGAACCCAGATGCCAGACAAAGACAGCACGAAGGCCAGATCGAAATGGCCGTGGCTTTTGGGCCTTGGGATTTGCGTTGTGCTGGTGGGTGGGCTGGTTTGGTGGCAATTCCTCCGCACAACCGTCGTCACTGTCGCTGTGGAAACAGTGGCACAAGTTGCAACCCAGCGTGTGCTGGCCGTCAACGGACAGGTGGCCGCGATCACCTCGGTTTCGGTGCGCTCTGCCGTGTCGGGCAGCTTGCAGGGCACCATGGCCGCGGAGGGGAACAAGGTCAGCGCCGGAACACTTTTGGCGAAGGTTGATCCGACCCAGCAGGAAGCCGTCCTGCGACAGGCGCAATCGGCGCTGGATCAGGGGCTTCTGGTGCAATCGCAGGCCGGGGCCGATTATGCACGGCTGCGCGATCTGGCGGGCGTATCGACCCGCTCGGCCGTGCAGGATGCGCAGATGACGCTGGCCAGCGCCGGGCAACGCGTGGAATCCCTGCGCGCCCAATTGGAACAGGCGCAGATCCAGCTTGACCGTTACCGGATCACCACCCCGATTTCCGGCACGATCACCCAGCGCAACGTCGATCCGGGGCAGTATATTGACCTCTCGACGGCGCTGTTCACCCTGTCTGACCTGTCCTCGCTGGTGATCGAAACCAATGTTGACGAAGCCTATGCCACCCAGATCTTGCAGGGCCAAAGCGCCGCCCTGCAACGCGTCGGCACGACCGAGACTTTGCCCGGCAAGGTCAGCTTTGTGGCCCCAAGGGTCGATACGGCAACCGGCGGCCTCAAGGTCAAGATCGCGCCCGACAACGTGATGGAAGCACCGGTCGGCCTGACCGTCACCGCCAACATCGTGGTCGAGGAAGACCCGAACGCCCTGACCATCCCCCGCGCCGCCATGGTCGCCGGACCAGCAGTTTACCTTTTGCAATCGGGCAAGGCGGTCAGAACCGCCGTTGAGGTGATCGACTGGCCCGCCACCCGCCTGATCGTGACCAAGGGTCTTGCGGTGGGCGATGTGCTGATCGCCGACGCTACCGGCATCACGGATGGCGAAACGGTCAAGGCCAGCGCAGCAGTCAAGTCGCCTGCTACGGTCAAGGCGGCGGTTTCTTCAGCCCCACCGGCGGGCAACTGATGCTGTACGCGCTTAAAATCGCCGCCCGCTACCTGACGGCCTCCAAGGCACAGACCGCACTTTTGATCTTTGGCGTGGCCATCGGCGTCTTCATCTTCATCTTCATGTCAGCCCTGATCGGGGGTTTCGCAGAACTGATCCTGTCACGCACCGCAGGCGACATCGCCCATATCTCTATCCAGGCCGAGGCAGTTGACCCGATTGTGTTGGTGCCCGGCAAGCCCTTGCTGGTGCAACAAAAATCCTCAAAAACCGCTTCAAACCTGCCCACCGCCATGGCCTTTGTCCCGATGATAGAGGCTTTGCCGGGCGTGACCGCCGTAGCGCCTGAAATCAACGGATCAGGCGTGCAGACGCGGGGCAGTCAGGTCATCCAGGTCAGCATCAACGGGCTGGAGTCCGGCAAGGAATCCGTCATTATCCGGCTGGACAGTTACATCACCCAAGGCACGGCGCGGCTTGGGGGCCGGCGGCGTGCTTTTGGGCCAAAGGCTGGCCGATGACATGGACCTGCTTTTGGGTCAATCGGTGCGGCTGGAATCCTCCAACGGGATCGAGGTGGTGCTGACCGTCACCGGCATCTATCAGATGGGTCAGGGCGGCTTTGACCGCCGCACGGCTTACGTCAGCCTTGGCACGGCGCGCACGCTTTTCGCCATGCAGCAAGGTGTGACCCGCATCGAGATCAAGCTGACCGATCTTTACGCCGCCGACACCATCGCCCCGCAGATCAAGGCGATGACCGGGCTGAACGCGGTATCCTGGACCGTCGACGGCGCGCAACTGCTGGAGGCGTTGGCGGCGCAGGCGCAGACCGGGTATTTCCTGAAAGGCTTTGCACTTCTGACCATCGTGATCGGCGTCGCCTCGGCCCTGCTGCTGTCCACCTATCGCCGCAGACCTGAAATCGGGATTATGCGGGCGATGGGGGCCAGTCAGGGCTTTGTCGTGCTGGTGTTCGTAATGCAGGGCGCGCTGGTTGGCTTGGCTGGCGGGCTGTTCGGCGCGGCCATCGGCTATCTGGCCCTGCTGCCCTTCCCCGGTGTCAACAATTTCCGGTCCGGCGTTTTACCCATGGACATCAACCAGGGTTCTTACGGGCTGGCGATCCTGCTCACGTTGATCGGTGCCATCCTCGCCTCGATCTGGCCCGCACGGGTTGCGGCGCGGGTTGATCCGGTCGAGGCAATCGGCCAATGACCGCGCTGGTGGAAGTGACTGATCTGGTCAAGACCTTCGGCAGCGGCGAGGCTGAAACCCGCGTGCTGCGCGGGCTGAACCTGACGCTGGACACGGGCCAACTGGCGGCGTTGCTGGGGCCGTCCGGGTCAGGCAAAAGCACCCTGCTGACCATTCTGGGCACGCAGATGCAGCCGACCTCCGGCACCCATCACATGCTGGGCGTCGATCTGACCACCGCGTCAGACCCCCAGCGCACCCAGTTCCGCAACCGGCACATCGGCTTTGTCTTCCAGTTTCACAACCTCTTGCCCGATTTCACCGCGCTGGAAAACGTCATGTTCCCGACCGCCATCCGCGCGGGCCGCGAAACCGCCGCCGCCCGCGCGCGCGGCGCGGATTTGCTGACCCGGATGGGGTTGGCCGACCGGATCACCTTTCCGACCGCCCACCTGTCAGGCGGCCAAAAGCAGCGGGTGGCCGTGGCGCGCGCCCTGATGAACAGCCCCGAACTGGTGCTGGCCGATGAACCGACCGGCAACCTTGACCGCGTCTCGGCGATGCAGATGATGGACCTGATCGCCCGGATCAACAAGGACGAGGGCACGACCTTCCTGATCTCCACCCATGACGAGAAGATCGCGGCGCTGTGCCACCGGCAAATCGCCGTGGCGGATGGCAAGGTTACGGGTTGACGGGCGGCGCGGCCTGTGACCTGCCAAACCGTTTCAACCGCAGCGCGTTCGACAGCACGAAGACCGATGACATGGCCAGCGCCCGCGCACCCAGCATGGGCGACAGCAGCGTACCGTTGACAGGGTAAAGCGCCCCGGCAGCCACCGGGATGAGCGCGACGTTGTAGGCGAAGGCCCAGAACAGCTTCTGCCCAATATTGCGCATCGTCGCCCGGCTGATGCCAAAGGTGCGGACGACACCCGCCAGATCGCCGCCTGTAAGCACGACTTCCGCCGTTTCAATCGCCTCATCTGTGCCGGTGCCCACCGCGAGCCCCACATCCGCCTCGGCCAAAGCGGGGGCGTCGCCGACAAACGCCACCTTGCGCCCGCCCTGCCGCAGCGCCTTCCAGGTCACTTTAGCCTCTGGCAGAACCTCGGCCACCACCTCGTCGATGCCCAGTTCGGCAGCGGTGGCATCGGCGGTGCGGCGATTGTCGCCGGTGACCATCACCACCTTCAGGCCCAGCCCGTGCAGGGCGGCGATGGCTGCGGGGGATGTTGCCTTGATCGGGTCCGCCACCGCGATCAGCGCAGCCAGCTTGCCGTCGATGGCGGCGGTCAGGGCAGGGCTTTTGTCCAGCACCCTGATCGTCGCCCGCTCGGTCGCAAGGTTGACCAAGGCGCTGACCACCCCCGCCCCCCACCAAGCGCCTTTTCCACCCGCCGCACAAAAGCCGCAGGTCATCCCCTCCACTGACAGATCGAAGGTTTCCGGCTGCACGTCGTAGCCCGCCTTGCGGATGGCAGCGACCACGGCCTAATGCACCGGGGCGCCGACATAGCGCACGCAGGCCCGTTCGGTGGCAAGGTTCACCGAAGCCGAGGCGACGCCCGCCACCTTGGCAATCGCCGTCTCGAACCGGCCCACGCAGGAAGCGCAGGTCATGTCCTGAACGGAGATTGCCTCGGTTGGTTCGTCCGGGCCGGACGGGTGCATGTCTTTCATGGTCACGGTCTTTCAAAACACGCCACGGCGCGCCTTGATCTGCGCCAGCGCGCCACACCGCGCGTCAGTCTGGCGTGAAGCCGGCTTCGACCACGGCAGCCTTCACCGCCTCGGCACTGGCACAGGTTTTCACCTGCACCTTGTGGGTTTCCACGTCAATCACCAGTTCGGCCGCGGGGTCGACCGATTTGATCGCCACCGTCACACCCCGCGCGCAGCCGCCGCAGATCATATCGGGAATGGTCAGGTCCAGCATGGTCAGATCCTTTTAAACAGACCGGGTCTTTCACCCTCCCGTCAAACCGGGCCTTTCACCCTCCCGTCAAGATGAAGGTTTCCATCCTGCCAAGGTCAAGGGGTTGGCCGCGCATTGTTGAAAATGTCGCAAGCCGGGGCAGCGCCAGCTACCCGCCCTGCCGCAAGACGTTGGGCTTGGCCCCCGTGCGCGCCGCAGCCTCTTGCAATTCACGCCGGAATTCGTCGCGCTTGTCGTTGATCGAGGCGATGACATGGCCCGCCACCTGCCCCAGCGCCAGCAAGGCGGCTTCCGACAGTTGAAGACTAGCCTCGAAGGTTTCCGGCACGGCATCGGTCACGCCCATCGCGTAAAGGTGCTGCGCGTGCCGGGCATCCCTTGCGCGGGCCACGATGACGACATCGGGCCGCAAGGCCCTGATACTGGCCACAATCGGATCAGCTCTGTCAGTGCCGGAAACCGTCACGATCACCGCCCTTGCCTTGGCCAGACCGCAGGCGGTCAGAAACTCGGGGTCGGTGGCATCGCCGAAGTAAACCTCGCGTCCAAGGTTGCGCTGGCTTGGCACGTTCAACGGGTCGCTGTCGACGGCAAGGTAGGACAGCTTGTGGCGCTCCAGCATGGCGCAGACCAGTTGGCCCACCCGGCCATAGCCGATCACGATGGCATGGTCGTGCCCCGATTCAGGCCTGACCTGCAACGCCGGGTCAAGGGACCGCGCCGCCTGCAACCGGACCGCCACCCTGCGCGACAGGGCGGACAGCGCCGGGATCAGCGCCATGGTAAAGGCGGTGGCGGTCAGGGTGAAGCTGGCAACCTCTGTCGGGATCAGACCCAAAGTGGTGGCCATGCCGATGCCGACAAAGGCGAACTCACCCGCCGGACCCAGCAGCAGCCCGGTTTCAATCGCGGCGGGCCAGGACAGGCGGAACAGGCGGGCAAGGCTGGTCAGAACGACTGACTTCAGGACAATCAGGCCAAGGACGGTGGCGAAGATCGTCAACGGGGCGTTCCACACCTCGCGGATGTCGATCTTCATGCCAACTGAAAAGAAGAACAGACCCAGCAGCAGCCCCTTGAACTGGCCAATTGTGGCCTCAATCGCCTTGCGGAACTCTGTCTCGGCCAGCAGCAGGCCTGCGACAAAGGCCCCCAGCGCCATCGACAGCCCGGCCAGCGCCGCCACCACCCCGGCCCCGATCACGACAAACAGCGTTGTGGCGACGAAAAGCTCAGTCGAAGCGGCAGAGGCAACCAGTCGGAACAAGGGCCGGAAGGCCAGCCGCCCGACGATGACAATGCCGCCAACCGCCAGCACCCCGTTCAGCAGCGCCCAAGCCAGACTGGTCAGCACTGACCCTTGCGCGCCCCCGGCAAGGATCGAGACGAACAGCAGGATCGGGATGACGGCCAGATCTTGCGCCAGAAGAACCGCGAAGCTGGCGCGTCCCGCGCCGGTAGACAGGCGACCCTGATGGGCCAGAACCTCGATCACGATGGCGGTGGAAGACAGCGCAAGGCAGGACCCAAGGATGACGCTTGCCGCCAAAGACTGCCCCCAAAGGCTGGCCACCGCACTGATCAGCACGGCTGAAATCAGAACCTGCAAGCCGCCCAAGCCGAAAACCAGCCGCCGCATCGCCATCAACCGCTCGTAGGACAGTTCCAGCCCGATGACGAACAGCAGGAACACTACGCCCAAATCACCGATAGCGGCGACGTTGTCGGCATCGACGATCGTAACCCAGTACAGTAGCGGAACCTGCCCGATCAGCGCCCCCAGCCCTAGGGGCCCCAGCAACGCCCCCGCCGCAAGATAGCCCAGCACCGGGCTAAGCCCCAGCCGGCGCACCATCGGCACCACCAGCCCCGCCGTTCCGAGGACAACAAGCACATCACTGTAGACGTTCAGATCAATCGCTGCCGACACACAGTCTCCAATATCCAAAGGGGTGACGATCGAGGCTTACCTGAAAGCGTCCGGCATCACGGGCGGGGCGTCAAGGCGGAACCGGGTTGACATGGCGTCAAGGTCAGCGCCGGCGACGAAGGTGCGCGCCATGCGATAGGATCAGCGTCAGCGGACAGGCCGCGTCATTCCGAAGGGCCGGGCTTGTCCTTGAGCAGATCAGGCCTGGCGGTTCTGCCGCGGTTCAGCGCCCTGATCCCCAGGACGCAGGCCAAGCAAAATGCGCCAGCAATCAGCGCCACGACGGGAAAAAGCGTGCCGTTCTTTGGGATGAAGATCATTGCCGTCACAGCGCAGCCGCCTAAGAACAGCGCCAGCAAGCAAAGGAATACGATGCCAAGAGTTCTCATGCGTCCTCGCTGAACTGCGCCGCCAAGGCCTTGCGCGAGGCTAAGCGGCGGGCGCGGGCGGGCGCGTCGCGGTAGAACAGGTTGTAGGTGTCGAAGGGAATGATCTGGCCCGCCGGGGTGACGAAATGGACGCAAGACCGTTTCACGCGGCTGATGCAGAAGTTGTGCGGATCGAGGAATTCAGAGATTACCACGCGGAACAGGTCGGCATAACCGATGTTTTGCGGCACCTGCACGTCCGGCAGGCAACACAGCAGCGCCTCCAGCCGTTCAGGCGCGTTGCTGGGGGTATTGGACAGGTTGAAGAAGTCAAACAGACGGCGGCGCAGGTCCGGGTAGCGCTCGAAGGTCACGGTGTTGGGCAGGGCATCGACCAGCGTTTCGCGCGGGATCATCCCGGTGATCGGCGCAACTTGAGTGCCCTTGCGCAGACCATAGCCGATGCAGATCGACTCCGGGTTGCAGGGCAAGGGGATCATATCATGCGCGGTGAACGGGTTATCCGCCGCAATCACCGAACGCCGGATGTCTGACAGCAGAGTGCGAGAGGTTTTCGGGTCGAAATCTTCATTCCGGCCAGCATCCTGAATGGGCTGGAAGGTGACGCCGCGCACGTTGTCCCACATCAGGGCATGGTCGATCAGCGCGCCGACCTCGTCATCATTCACGCCCTTCTTGATGGTGGCAACAAGCGTGGTCGAGATGCCATGCTCGCGCAGGTTCTCCAATGCCTGTTGCCGGATGCGGGTCAGGTCTGCCCCCCGCAGGGTGTGCAGCGCTGCCGGGCGCAGGCTGTCAAATTGCAGATAAACCTCGAAATTCGGGCGAAGGCTGGCCAGTTCTGCTACAAACGCCCTGTCCCGCGCAATCCTGATGCCGTTGGTGTTGACCATCAGATGCCGGATCGGCTTCGACTTCGCCAGCCGCAGAATCTCTATGATCTGCGGATGCAATGTAGGTTCCCCGCCGGATATCTGCACCAGATCAGGCTCGCCCTCGCTGGCCACCAGCGCGTCCAGCATCCGCGCAACCTCTGCCAGCGTGCGTGTGCCATCACGGGACGGCGCAGAGTTGGCAAAGCACACCGGGCAAGTCAGGTTGCAGTGGTCATTGACCTCGATGATGGCAAGGCAGGAATGCTGCTCATGGTCCGGACACAGGCCGCAGTCATAGGGACAGCCAAGGTCAACCTTGGTCTGCACGGTCTGCGGCCGGTCCGAGGGTTTCAGCCAATCCAGACATTGCTTCCAATAGACCGCATCGGTGGAAATCAGCGCCTTTCTGACGCCATGCACCGGGCAACGCTTCAGATAGTAAACATCCTGCCCCTCAATCGTGATCTTGGCAGGCACCGGCGCAAGGCAGACATCGCACAGCGAGGTTGTCTGGCCGTGGAACAGATAGGGCGCGGCCTTGCGTTCAAACATGGGGTTTCCTCAAGATCATCGCGGCAGAATAGGCCAGAAGCCCAAGGCAAGCGAGATGGAAGATATTGAGCGGGCCAAGAATGGGGGCATAAGGCTTCAGAAACTCCAGTCCGAAGCGTTGGGCGGCGTAAAAGCCGGTCATCAGGTAGAAGGCCCTGGCGCGGAACGCCGGAGAGCGGGGTACGGCAAGAACTGCCATCAACAGAAAGGCGGCCATCGCTGCGGATTCGTACAGTTGTACCGGATGGCGCGGAATACCGTCGCCGAAATCGACAGCCCAAGGCAGCGCGGACGCGATGCCATACGTCTGGTCCGGCAACCCGGCCAGAAAGCAGCCGATCCGTCCCACCATCACCGCCACGCAAAATGCCGGCACGAAGATCAACCCGGTAGAGCCTTTGACCCTGATGGCCGCCTTGTACCCCTCGATTGCCGCCACCGCCCCGCACAACGCGCCAAGGATCGACCGGCCAACGCCCGGCACGCCCGAAAGCCACAGGTTCAGCGTGCCAAGCCCGTAAGCCCCGACACCAGCCCCGATCACCAGTGCCACGCCATAGGCGGGCCGGAAGGCAGGCAGGTCAACCCCGGCCATCCAGCGCTGATGCGCCAGTCGCATCGCCAGAAATGCCAATGCCGAAGCCAGAAGATCGAAGATTGAGTGCCACAGCATCACGGCATCAAAGGCCAGAACCCACGCCATGACAACTGAAACCGTGGCTTTGCCTTGAATGCGATGGGTGCGTCCTCATATATCAAGCAGCCCGAATGTTTTGGAGATTTGCGATGCAAGAGGCCGTCAGACTGACCTGCGCCACCTGCGGGCAAGCCAACCGGGTGCCCGTGTCCAAGCTGACCGAGGGGCCGAAATGCGGCAGTTGCGGTGAGCCGTTGCTGGATGGCAAGGTGGCTGAATTCGACATGCCGACCCATGACAAGGCCACCCGTGCCGACGATCTGCCCACCATCATCGACTATTGGGCGCCGTGGTGTGGCCCCTGCCGGATGATGGCCCCTGAATACGCCAAGGCCGCGAAAACCCTATCCGGCAAGGTCCGCTTCGCCAAGATCAACACAGAAGATCACCCCGCCGTCTCGCAACGTTTGGGGATTCGCGGCATTCCCCTGCTGATCCTGTGGCAGAAGGGGCGTGAGTTAGCCCGCCTGCCCGGTGCCCGCCCCGCGGCAGAGATCGAGGCTTTCGTGCGCAGCAACGTCGTCTGACCCTAGGCCCGGCGGTTGGTGGCGGCAGTACGCGCCGCCTCCTCATAGATGCCCGGCAAAAGGTTCAACGTCCGCGTCACCTCGGCCAGACGCCCCGCAAAGCCGGGCAGGTTGGTGATCGCCGTCATCAGCAGCCGTCGGCGCAAGGCACCGTAGTCTTCGGTGACGCGCAAACCTTCCGCCGTCACCGCATAAGTCACCCCCGACCGCCCCGCCCCTTTGCGCAGGATCAGGCCCGCCCCCAGCAGTTTGCGCAGCGAATACTGGATGTTTGGCACATCATCCCGGTTGGTCAGCCGCGCCAGATCCTTGATCGACTTCGGGCGGTCGTTCATCCTTATGATGTGCAGCAAAGCATTCTCCGGCCCCGTTGCCGCCAGATCGCAGACCGAGGCGAGGCATTCCGACTGCCAGCGCCCAAAGCCTTCAAACGCCCGCATCATGGCGAATTCCAGCTCGGTCATGTCAACCTCGGCCTCGCTTTGCGCAAGGTGCCAAAGGTAGTCAAGCCCGGCCTCCTTGCCGGTTGCTTGAACGGAGTGCGGTTTCCTGGGCATATGGGCCTCCTAAGTCGCGGTCAGCATCCCTTGTCAAACCAGTTGACGCAATCGGGTTTTACGATAGACTTTCAAACATAAAATACTTCTGAACATCCATCAGGGAATCTCATAATGTCAGACGCACCGATGCTTTCTGGCGACCGCTTCCGCTTGGGCACGTTTTCCACCAACTGCTCTTCCGGCATGACCCCCACGCAGGCCCCCGACCGCTGGGTGAACTCTTGGGAAAACAACCTGACGCTGGCCAAGATGCTGGACGAGGCCGGGATTGACTTCATGCTGCCCATCGCCCGCTGGATCGGCTACGGCGGCCCGACCGATTTTCACGGCAGCGTGCTGGAGACGATGACCTGGGCGGCGGGCCTTCTGGCCTCGACGAAGAACATCTCGATCTTCGCCACCATTCACGCGGCGGCAAACCATCCGGTTGTGGTGGCCAAGCAGATCGCCACGATTGACCAGATCGGTCAGGGCCGGGCGGGCCTGAACATCGTCGCAGGCTGGAACAAGCCCGAGTATCAGGCGCTGGGTCTGACCCTGCCCGATGACCATGAAACCCGCTACGGCTATGCGCAGGAATAGTAATACCAACGGCCCGGTGATCTGACTCTGGGGATTCCCAAGCGTCGAGAACTCTGATTCTATGTGCTTCCAACATGGGAGGCTACGATGTCTGGGATA
>JAYSQA010000031.1:0-6448 GCA_043721775.1 Rhodobacterales bacterium | reverse complement strand
ATGATTGCTGGGCTTGAGGATATCACAAGTGGGGAACTCTTCATCGACGGCAAGATGATGAACGAAGCGACGCCAACCCAACGGGGGATCGCAATGGTGTTTCAAAACTACGCGCTCTACCCCAACATGACAGTCTATGAGAACATGGCTTTTGGTCTACAGCAGCAGGGAATGCCAAAAGCGCAGATACGCGACCTGGTGACCGATTCCGCACGTACCCTCAAGATTGAACATCTTCTTGACCGCCGACCGGGACAGTTGTCGGGTGGACAAAGTCAGCGCGTCGCCATCGGACGGTCGATCGTGCGCAATCCGCGCATTTTCCTTTTCGATGAACCTCTCTCCAACCTGGACGCTGAACTGCGTGTGCACATGCGGATCGAGATCGCCAGCCTTCACAAGCGTATCGGTCAGACCACGATCTACGTCACCCACGATCAGGTCGAGGCGATGACGCTGGCTGACCGTATTGCCGTGCTGCGCGACGGTCTGCTGATGCAGGTCGGCACCCCGGCGGAACTGTACGAACACCCCAACTCGCTGTTCGTGGCGGGTTTCATCGGCAGCCCGAAGATGAACTTCCTGACCGGCAAGTTTGCGGCCGACGAAGGCTGCACGACGCTTGGGGTGCGGTCTGAACACATCGACCTTGTTGATCAGGAGGGCAAGTGGTCTGGCAAAGTCATCCACGCCGAGGATCTCGGCTCTGACAATTACCTGTTTGTCGAGGTCGGCTCGGACGAACCTATGATCGTCCGGCAAGACGGCAAATTGAAGGTCGCCTTGGGGGCTACCGTCAACCTGCAACCGAAAGCGGGGATGCTGTACCGCTTTGACGCCAATGGCAAGCCGGTGAAATGATCTTTAAGGGCGCCTTTCGGGGCGCCCGTTCCCCTAATCGGCCAGCCGAAAGGGCGTTCCATGACCCCCTATGACACCGACCCCGACTGGTGGAAATCCGCCACCGGCTACCAGATTTACCCGCGCTCTTTCGCCTGCTCGAACGGCGACGGCATCGGCGACATCCCCGGCATCATCAGCAAGCTGGACTATCTTGCCGATCTTGGGATTGGCTTTATCTGGCTTTCTCCGGTGTTTTCCTCGCCGCAAGCCGACAATGGCTATGACATTTCCGACTATCAGGACATCGCGCCCGAATTTGGCCCCCTGGCCGACATGGACCGTCTGATCGCGCAGGCCAAGGCCCGCGGCATCGGCATCGTGATGGATCTTGTGGTCAACCACTCCTCCGACGAACACGCCTGGTTCCGCTCCGCTTGCCAAGGCCGCGAGGTGCCGTACCGCGATTTCTACATCTGGCGCGATCCGGTGAACGGCGGCCCGCCGAACGACCAGCAAAGCTATTTCGGTGGCTCGGCCTGGGAATATGACCGCGCCTCCGGCCAATACTACCTGCACCTGTTCGACAAGAAGCAGCCTGACCTCAACTGGCAAAACCCCTCGTTGCGCCGCGCCATCCATCACATGATGAACTGGTGGCTTGACCGTGGCATCGCGGGCTTCCGGATGGATGTGATCGACCTGATCGGCAAAGACCCCGACGCCCAGCTTTTCGCTGACGCCCCCGACCTGCACCCCTTCATCCGCGAGATGCATGAAGCCACCCTGAAAGGCCGCAACGCCGTGACTGTGGGCGAGGCGTGGAGCGCCACCCCCGCCGGTGCCCTTCTGTACTCTGGCCGCGACGCGGGCGAATTGTCGATGGTCTTTCAGTTCGGGCATGTCTCGCAGCAATGGAACCCGGTCTATGGCAAATGGGCACCAAAGCCCTTTGATCTGGTGGCATTGAAGCGTGTTTTCAACCGTTGGCAAAAGGCCTTGGCGGACGACGGCTGGAACGCGCTGTTCTGGGGCAACCATGACCTGCCGCGCGCGGTTTCCAAATACGGTGACGGCTCGGAAGCCTCCGCCAGGATGTTGGCGATTGTCCTGCACCTGATGAAGGGCACGCCCTACATCTACCAAGGCGAGGAAATCGGCATGACCAACGCCGCTTTCACCCGCATCGAACAATTCCGCGACGTCGAGACCCTGAACTTCTACGCAATCCAGACCGCCAAAGGCATGGACCCGGCAGCTTTCATCCAAGGTGCCAACGCAAACGGCCGCGACAACGCCCGCACACCGATGCAGTGGGACATCACCGCCAACGCCGGTTTCACCACCGGCACCCCGTGGATCGAGGTCAACCCGAACCACACCCACATCAACGCCGCCGCTGCCCAAACCAAGCCCGACGGCGTCTTTGTCACCTACAAGGCCCTCGCCGCCTTGCGCAAACTTCACCCTATCATCGTGGACGGCACCTATAAACCGCTGCTGGAATATCACCCCAAAGTCGTGGCATATCTGCGCAAACATCAAGGCCAATGCCTTGCCGTACTTGCAAATTTCACCGGGGAAATGGTCACCCTCGACCCCAATCTGACCCTGCAAGGCGAAAGTCTGATCGCCACCCACAAGGCCCGCACGGCGCTAAACGGCCCCGTTATGCTGGCCCCCCACGAAGCCTTCGCCATCCTTGGCTAGGCCGAAAAGAAAGAGGAAACCATGACCATCCGCGTCACCGTCTGGGGCGAAAACGTCCATGAACAGAAGAACAAAGTCGTAGCCGACGTCTATCCGTTGACCATGCACGGCACCATCGCCGCTGCGTTGAACACCGACCCGGCCTTCAAGGCCGCTACCGCCACTCTGCAAGAGCCGGAACATGGCCTGACGGTCGAGAAACTCGCCGAAACCGACGTGCTGATCTGGTGGGGTCACGCCGCGCATGGTCAGGTCGATGACAAGATCGTTGAACGGGTTTGTGACGCCGTCTGGGGCGGCATGGGGGTCATCTTCCTGCACTCCGCCCATTTCTCCAAGCCGTTCAAGCGCCTGATGGGTGCGCCCTGCAACCTGACCTGGCGCGAAGCCGGCGAACGCGAGCGCCTTTGGGTCACCTCACGCCAGCATCCCATCGCCCAAGGGTTGCCGGACCACTTCGAACTGGAAACCGAGGAAATGTATGGCGAGCCTTTCGGCGTGCCCGAACCCTTGGAGACCGTGTTCATTTCGTGGTTCCAAGGCGGCGAGGTCTTCCGTTCCGGCCTGACCTACCGTCGCGGCGCTGGCAATATCTTCTACTTCCGCCCCGGCCATGAAACCTATCCGACCTATCACGACGCCAACGTGCAAAAGGTCATCTCCAACGGTGTCAAATGGGCCTATAACCCGATGCCCCGTATCGCCAACCCCAACGCCGCGCCCAACACCTCGATTGATATCGCTTTGGAGCCGCTCGTGGAACGCGGCCCGCGCCTGCACCATCCGGGCGAAGAAGGCTTCCGGTAATGAAACCGCCCGAGTCTGTGAAAAAATCGGTGCGCATCCTGATCCTGGGCACCGGTGGCATGGCCGCCAACCATGCTGCCAACTTCGCCAAGATCGAGGGTGTCACCGTCGTCGCCGGTATCGACACCCGCCCCGAACAGCTGAAAGAGTTCTGCGCGACCCACAACATCCCCAACGGCTTCACATCCATCGGTGAGGCGCTGGCTTGGGGTGAATTTGACGCCGTCACCAACGTGACGCCTGATGCCGCGCACTACGCCACCACGATGCCGGTTCTGGCGGCGGGCAAGCATATCCTTTGCGAAAAGCCCCTCGCCACCTCGGAAGCGCAAGCGGATGAGATGGCGGCGGCGGCCGCGAAGGCAGGCGTCGTCAACATGGTCAACCTGTCCTACCGCAACGTGGCCGCCCTTCAGCAGGCCGCCAAGATGGTGCGCGACGGGGCAATTGGCGAGGTCCGCCATTTTGAAGCCTCATATCTGCAATCCTGGCTGACCCAACCGGCCTGGGGCCATTGGGACAAGGAAAGCAAATGGTTGTGGCGTCTGTCAACCAAGCACGGCTCCAAGGGCGTGCTGGGCGATGTCGGCATCCATATTCTTGATTTTGCGACCTTTATTGCGGGGCAGGGGGTGGATGAAATCTCAGCCCGTCTGACGACCTTCCACAAGGCGCCTGGTGACCAGATCGGCGAATACCCGCTGGATGCCAACGACAGCGCCACCATGCAACTGACCTTGGCCAACGGCGCCTTGGGCACAGTTGCCGCCACCCGCTTCGCAACCGGCCACCACAACGACCTGCGCTTGCGGATTTACGGAACCAAAGGCGGACTAGAGGTGTTGTGGGAGCGGAACATCTCAACCCTGCGGGCCTGTCTTGAAGCCGATATGGAAACCGCAACTTGGCATGACGTTGACTGCCCGGTGCTTGGTACGATCTACGAACGTTTCATCGCCGCCATCCGGGGCGAGGGTGCCGCCGATCCGGATTTTGCGCGTGGTGCCATGCTGCAACGGATGCTCGACCGCGCCGAGCAATCTTCGGTCCAGGGCGGCCTTGCCCTGAAGGTTTGAACCTGAAGGTTTGAAAATCTTGCGGAGCCAATGCTGCGGCCCCGCAATCCTTGCCGCAAGGCAGAAAAAAGTCTTGTCCAAGCCAACGGAACCAGCGAACCCTGTCGTTAAAACCAAAACAAACTTGGAGGGTGCGATGGTCAAAGGCTTTTCTCTGCTACAAATCGCGCTGCATTGGGTGGTTGCCGCTTTGATCCTGTTCAACCTGATCTTCAGTGATGACATGTCCGCCCTTTGGCGCCAAATTCAACAGACGGGGCCGACGCCCACCACCACCGGCGCATGGCTGCACATCATCGTCGGCGTGTCGGTGCTGGCTTTGGTGGCATGGCGCCTGACCCTGCGCTTTACCCGAGGCGTCCCGGCGGCCCCGGAAGGCGAAAACCACGCGCTGAAGTTGGCCGGCGATGCGGGCCATATTCTGCTGTATGTTCTTATGATTGCCCTTCCAGTGACCGGCCTGCTGGTCTTCTACGGCGGTATAACCTTCTTGGGCGATGTGCATGGCGGCATCTTGAAAGCGCTGCTTTGGGTGGTGATTGCCCTGCATGTGGTGGCGGCCTTCTACCACCACTTCGTCCTGAAAGACGGCCTGATCAACCGGATGCGCAAACCCGGCTGACGGTCATGCGTCCAGAAACACCCGGACCGTCTCTTCGAACTCGCGGGGACGGTCCGCATGCAGCCAGTGGCCCGCGCCGATCAGCTTGGCGAAACGTGCGGCGGGAAACAGGGCCCGGATGATTTCGCGGTGCGCTGGCCGCACGTAGTGGCTTTCCGAACCGGTCAGGAACAACACCGGGCCGTCAAAATGCCCCGTCGTTCCTGGCCAGCCGACAATGCCAGCCATCTCTGCCGCCAGCACATCCAGGTTCAGCCGCCAGACCGCAGGCTGCGCCCTAAGGTCAAGCGATTGCAGGAAAAACGCCCGCAGGCTGGGGTCCTCGATCACCATGGCCAGCCGCCGATCCGCCTCCATCCGCGACGAAAGCCCGTGCAAATCCAACCCCCGCATGGCTACGATATGCCTGCTTTGGTCATGGTCGTAGGCCACGGGTGCTATATCAGCCACCACCAGCCGCCGCACCAACGCGCCATCTGTCAGCGCCAGTTGCATCGCAGCCTTGCCGCCCATCGAATGGCCCAAAAGATCGCCACCGCCGACCAGGGCCATCACCTTGGCCAGATCGCCCGCCATGTCGGCATAACTTTGGCTGTCCGCCCGGAAGCTGCCGCCATGGTTGCGCATGTCCACCGCCACCACATCGCGCCGCACCGCCAGATTGCGCGCGATCCCCCCCCAATTGCGCCCCGACCCGAACAGGCCATGGGCGATCACCAACGTGGGCTTGTCTTTAGTCTCACGCGCGGGATTTAGAATAGTGTTCAGCATGGCATTCCTTTACCCCGTATTCACTATGCGACCATATCCGTTGAAACTCCAATGTTCCAAGGTTAAACCAGCGACGGGATTCTTGAGGCGAACATGAGCAAAGTCAGCATTCAGCAAATGGCAGACCGGGTTTCCGCCCTGCTGGAGCAGCGTTTGAAAGCCACCGGTCCCACGTTGGAGGCGCGGATCAAACGCGCCGGTTCGAAACTGCCGCGCAAGGTGCGCGATGCGGCTGAAGCTTTGGTGCAAGCCACCCAGATGGCCGAAAGCCCCAAACTGCTGATCCAGATTGATTATGAGGCCGTGGCTACAGCTTACGACATCTGCCTGCGCCATCTTAACAGCGTCAATCAGGCTGAACGTCGTCGCAACATGCTGCTGGACGCCGGGGCGCGCATTGCTTTTGCGTTGCTGGCCGTGGTGGTGCTGGTGGTTGGCGTTCTGTACTGGCGTGGCTACGTCTGACCTTTTGGTGTCGGGTCCCCCGCGCTATCTCGAGCGCAGTTCAATGAGGGTCCCATGGGGCCTTGTTGCGCAAATCCCCTGAGGGATTCGTCTCGTGAATCCAGTGTGGTAGGTGGCGAGTATGAGCAGACCCACACCCGCCGCCTGCAAGACCAGG
>JAYSQA010000030.1:0-56684 GCA_043721775.1 Rhodobacterales bacterium | reverse complement strand
GGCCCGGATGGCTTAGCGGTGGTAGCTCAGTTGGTTAGAGTACCGGCCTGTCACGCCGGGGGTCGCGGGTTCGAGCCCCGTCCACCGCGCCAGCCATCCAATGCCTGCCCCGAACGTGTTGCGTTCAATCGGAAGGTCGAACGTGAAATCTGGTCGCAAGATCAGGATGTGACACATGCGCGGTGGTAGCTCAGTTGGTTAGAGTACCGGCCTGTCACGCCGGGGGTCGCGGGTTCGAGCCCCGTCCACCGCGCCAGTCAGCCCTAAGGCAACAGCCGAAAACGCTCTCCGCACAACGGGGGGCGTTTCGTTTTTTGCGGCCCGGCCTGCGGCTGGTAACGTCTTGGTGAAGCACGGTTTTACACAAGGCTTCACCTGACGGTGAGACCCCCTTACCCCGACTCGCGGCCCGCGCTAGACCCGGTCTTGCAAGGCCAAAGCCAGCCGGGCGATGCAGACATCGCCGACACGACAGACTTGGAGCGCCTTGTGCGAAATTTGGGCAAGTACCCCCCCCGTGGGGTCATTGCGCCAAGGGAGAACCCCAGATGCGTTCGAAAATCCTTACCTTGACTTTGCTTGCCGCCATGACGTTTGGCGGCGCCGCTTTTGCAGCCACCACGGCGCCAAAGGTTCCGGCCGTCACCGCAACAGCCGCCACCATGGCCGCATCCGCAACCGCCACCGGCACGATCACCAAGATCAACGCCAAGGCGCTGTTCGTCGTCTTGTCGGACGGTTACCGCTATCACCTGCCCGCAGGTTTCGCCCTGAAGGGCTACAAGGTGGGCGAAAAGGTTGCCATCACTTATCAGATGAAGGGCAAGCTCCACGACGTCACGGCCATGAAAGCCGCCTGATTTCAGGCCGATCTGTCTTTGGAAAAACGGGGGCCCCATGTGGCCCCCGTTTTGGTTTGCTTGCCGTGGTCAGGGGAAAGCCTGAAGCTGGTAACGCCTTGGTGAAGCACGATTTTTCACGTATTATCACCTGAAGGTGAGACCCCCTTACCCTGTCTTTATCCCTGCGCTAGACACCGTGTTGCAAGGCCAGAGCCAGCCGGGCGGTTGTCAAAAACCGCCGACACGACAGACCCGGAGCGCCTTGCAGCTATACGGGAAAGCGCCCTGAGACAATGGGCCGCCCTGATTGTGGAGACACTCACATGCGTTCGAAAATCCTTCCCCTCGTTCTGGTTGCGTCCATGTCATTTGGCGCTGTGGCATTTGCCGCAGCCACCGACACCAAGGGCGTCATCAAGGCGATTGATGAAAAGACGATGATGGTCACCCTGGAAGATGGCAGCGTGTACAAGCTGCCGGCCGGCTTCAAGGTTGCTGACCTGAAGGTCGGCGAAAAGGTTGTCGTATCCTGGGAAGCCAAGGGTGCTGACAAGGACGCTTCGGCTGTCAAAGCCGGATAATCGCTTCCGTCACACGGGGCAGAGCGGGGGCCTTCTGGCCCCCGTTTCCGTTACAGCCGCAGGCGATAGCGAATGTGGCCATCGCTGTGCACAAAGGTATCGTACAGCCGCCGGGCCGCAGCATTGCCCTTGTCAGTGTTCCAGTACAGCCGATGCCAGCCTTTGGCGCGGGCCAGCGTCATCAAATCCTCGATCAGGGCGCGACCCAGACCCTTGCCACGGGCAGCGGGAGAGACAAACAGATCCTCCAGATAGCAGTCATCGCCCAGCACCCAGGTCGAGGGGTGGTGCTGGTGGATGGCAAAGCCCAGCACCGCGCCCTCAACCACCGCCAGCCGCGCTTTCATCGGGCAGGCGGGGTCCATCAGGCGGGCCCAGGTGCGGGCGGTGATGGCAGGGTCAAGCGCCTCGTCATAGTAGTCAAGGAAACCCTGCCACAGGCTTCGCCAACCGGCCTCGTCGGCGGGGGTTGCATCGCGGATCATGGCTTGCGTCATGCCAGCTTCGCCAGAACCCGTGCCCATGACCGGATGCCCTTGTGAAAGCTGTCGAGATCGTACTTCTCATTCGGGGAATGGATTTGGTCATCATCCTTGGCAAAGCCCATCAGAATGGCGTCCATGCCAAGGTAGGTCTTGAAATAGCCCGCCACCGGGATTGAACCGCCCGCGCCGATGAAGGCGGCGGGGATGCCCCATTCTTCTGTCAGCGCGGTGCGGCAGGCGGCAAAGGCCGGGTGGTCGATCGACATGACGGACGCCGGGGAATTGCCGTGGCCTTTCCATTCCACCGTGCAATCGGCGGGCAGTTGCGCTTCAACCCAAAGCCGGAACGATGCCCGCAGCGCGTCAGGGTCTTGTTGGCCGACCAGACGGAACGACACCTTGGCATGCGCCTGACCCGGCAGCACGGTCTTGAAGCCGTCGCCGGTATAGCCGCCCCAGATGCCGTTGACTTCGGCGGTTGGACGCGACCACAGTTTTTCCAAGGGGGTGCGGTCTTGTTCGCCCGCCGGGACTGACAGGCCGACATCGCCCAGAAAGCGGGCGTGGTCGAAGGCAAGGTTCTGCCATTGGCTGCGCAGTTCGTCCGACAGTTCGGTAACGCCGTCATAAAAGCCGGGCACCCGGACCCGGCCTTCGGCATCGTGCAGGCCTGCCAGGATACGCGACAGGATGTGGATCGGGTTCTGCGCCAATCCGCCATACATGCCGGAATGCAGGTCGCGGGTGGCGGCGTGGATGGTGAATTCCTCGCCCAGCAACCCGCGCAGCATTGTGACGATGGCGGGAGTGCGGCTTTCAAACAGGCCGGTGTCACAGATCAGGGCGACATCAGCTTTCAGTTCAGCCGCGTTGGCCTTCAGGAAGGGGATAAGGGAAGGCGAACCGGATTCCTCTTCGCCTTCCAGAAAGATCGTCAGCTTGCCGGGCAGGGTACCATGGACAGCTTTCCAGGCGCGGCAGGCCTCGATGAAGGTCATCAACTGGCCCTTGTCATCCGAAGAGCCACGGCCGCGCAGGATGCGACCTTTGGGAGTTTCTTCGATGGCGGGGTCGAAGGGGGCGCGGGTCCAAAGCGACAGGGGGTCGACCGGCTGCACGTCATAGTGGCCGTAGAACAGAAGGTGCGTGCCAGACCCCTCGCCGCCATGGGCCACAACCATCGGATGGCCGGGTGTCGGGCGGCTGGAGGCGTCAAAGCCCAAGCCCACAAGATCGGCCACCAGCCAATCGGCAGCCCGCGCGCAATCGGGCTTGAAGCCAGGGTCAGTCGAGATGGAGGGAATGCGCAGAAGGTCGATCAGCCGATCTATCGCTTGCGGCAAGGTCGCGTCGATCTGGTCCAGAACGGGCGCAAGGGTCATCGTAGTCTCCATCTTGTGATAGGCACGACCAAGCCTAACAGGCGCGCGGGGACTGTCCAGACTGGGAATTTCACGCTAGATGACCACAAGGAAGCGATGGAGCGGACAATGCGCAAGGTGTTGGGATGTGGTCTGGCGGGTGTCATCATGGGGTGTGTCTTCATGGGCGGGGCGGCTTTTGCCAAGGATGTGCCGGTTGAGGTTGGCACGCTGGACGGAGCGCAGATCACGCTGCATATCTATCCGTTTCTGAAGGATGCCGACTTGCAGATCCTGCGGCAGGTGGCCACCAATTCGCAGGCGCTGGCGGTCTTTGTGCCGGGCGACAAGTCGCACTACTCGGCCATGGCGCTGGCGCCCGATGACGGGTTTCTCAAGGATGGAGCCCCGGTTGACACTGCAATCGCGCTCAGTGATTTCCCCGATGCGGCAACGGCGGCCAAAGCCGCGACGGATGCCTGCGATGCCAAGCGCGGCAAGGCCGCAAAGCCCTGCGTCGTTGTGCTGGAGATCGGCCCCAAGCCCTGAAACCCGGCGCGCAACCCGGCGCGCAACCCGGCAGGGGGCGGCAAATTGCCGTCTGTCGCTGCTAAGGCCTTTGATGCAAATCAAGGGAAACGTCAGGATTGTGCCGCACAGTAACTGCGGACAGGAGACCACGATGACCTACACTTCTGCGCTTGATACCGCCCTGCAACGCCTGCACGACGAAGGCCGTTATCGCACATTCATCGACATTGAACGCCAAAAGGGTCGATTTCCGCATGCGTTGTGGCATCGCCCCGATGGCACGCTGCGTGAGATTACGGTGTGGTGCGGCAACGATTACCTTGGCATGGGGCAGAATTCCGAAGTGCTGGCCGCAATGCACGGGGCGCTTGAGGTATCGGGTGCCGGTTCAGGTGGCACGCGCAACATTTCCGGCACCACGGTCTACCACAAGCGGCTAGAGGCGGAACTGGCGGACCTGCATGGCAAAGAGGCGGCGCTGGTGTTCTCCTCGGCCTACGTGGCCAATGATGCCACGCTGTCGACGCTGCGGGCAATCTTCCCGGGGCTTATTATTTACTCAGACGCGCTCAATCATGCTTCGATGATCGAAGGGGTGCGGCGCGGTGGTGGCGAAAAGCGGATTTTCCGGCACAACGACGTGGCGCACCTGCGCGAACTGCTGGCCAAGGACGATCCGGCGGCGCCCAAGCTGATCGCCTTCGAATCGATCTATTCGATGGACGGCGACTTTGGCCCGATCACGGAGATTTGTGATTTGGCCGAAGAGTTCAATGCCTTGACCTATATCGACGAGGTTCATGCGGTGGGCATGTACGGCCCGCGTGGCGCGGGTGTGGCCGAGCGGGACGGGCAAATGCACCGGATCGACATCATCAACGCGACCCTTGCCAAGGCATATGGGGTATTCGGTGGCTACATAGCTGCAAGTGCGAAAATGGTCGATGCGGTGCGGTCTTATGCCCCGGGTTTCATCTTTACCACCTCGCTTCCGCCCACGGTTGCGGCGGGGGCTGCGGCCTCGGTGCGCTATCTGAAAACCGCGCAACATCTGCGCGATGCACAGCAGTTGAACGCCCGAATTCTGAAGATGCGATTGAAGGCCCTGGGCCTGCCGATCTTCGATCATGGGTCACATATTGTGCCTGTGCATGTCGGTAACCCCATCCATTGCAAGCTGCTGTCCGATATGCTGCTGGAAGATTACGGCATCTACGTGCAGCCGATCAACTTCCCCACCGTGCCGCGTGGCACCGAACGGCTGCGCTTTACCCCTTCGCCGGTGCATGATGCGGGGCAGATCGACAGGCTGGTCAAGGCGATGGACAGCCTGTGGCAGCACTGTGCGCTGAATCGTGCGCAGGCTTCCGCCTGAGGCATACTGCATATGCAAAGAGGCTTGCCCTGTGCTAGCCTTTGCGGAATACGGGCGGCCATGAGTCGTGTCTTAACGGCGACTCAGGATCAAGACGGGGCAGTGATGGGGCAAGGCGCATGATCGGGCGGAAAAGCCGCACACCGACGCCGGTGTTGGAGGGGCCAAAGGGCTTTGACGACTTCGAATTGCGGCTTGGTGACCTGATGAGAGGCGAACGCGCCACGCTTGGCAAATCACTTCTTGATGTGCAGCGTGAATTGAAGATCAAAGCTTCGTATATCGCCGCCATCGAAAACGCCGATGCATCGGCGTTTGAATCGCCGGGCTTTGTGGCCGGTTACGTGCGGTCGTATGCGCGCTATCTGGGGATGGAGCCTGACGCGGCGTTTGCCAGGTTCTGCACCGAGGCAAAGTTTGAAGTGGCGCATGGCATGTCGGCAGCGGCCTCTGGTCAGATGATCAAGGCGGCGCGCAACCGGGTGCCCTTGGAAAACCGCGACCCCTTCGTGCATTCCAGCTTTGTGCCGCAGAGCGAGAGCATGTTTTCCAAGCTTGAACCGGGGGCTGTCGGGTCCTTTGCCGTGCTGATCGCGCTGATTGGGGCTTTGGGCTATGGCGGCTGGTCGGTGTTGCAGGAAGTGCAGCGCGTGCAACTGGCCCCGGTGAACGAGGCGCCTGCCGTGGTGGCAGAGATTGACCCCTTGGGCAACGTCAAGGGCGACGCGCCTTTGGTTCGGTCCGCCCCGGAGGTGGAACAGACGGCAGACGCGACCGGGGCTGCGGCCGATATGCTGTATCGGCCCGAGGCGCTGAATGTGCCGGTGCTGACCCCGCGCGATGGCCCGATTGCGGCGATCAACCTGAATGATGGCGCTGCGGCGGCTTCGTCCAGCGCTGTCGATCAAGCGGTGGCTGCGGCGGCTGGGACGGATACTCCTGTTCAGGTGGTGGCGGATGCCGCACCGGGCGTGGAGATTCTGGCCGTGCGCCCGTCTTGGGTTCGCGTCTCGGCGGTGGATGGCACGGTGATCTTTGAAAAAATACTTGATGCCGGCGAACGCTACTCGGTTCCCGCGCTGGCGCAGGCCCCGGTGCTGCGGGCGGGCAATTCCGGGTCAGTCTATTTTGCGGTGAACGGCAAGACCTACGGCCCGGCCTCGCCCGGCAGCAATGTGGTCAAGAATCTGGCGCTGGACGTGGCCTCATTGACCACGACGTTCCAACTGGCTGATCTGTCGGGCGATGCTGATCTGGCGCATTTCGTCAACGTGGCTGAGGCGACGCAGGTGGCCCCGGTGGTTGATCCTGCCGCTGCGGCAACCCCGCAGAACTGAACGGCGGACATTGAGGCCCCGAAACACGCGGCCTATCTTGGCATGAGCGAACACGAGGAACAGCCATGACCCACAATCCGATCCGCCCCTGGCGCAATATTGAGCGTCGGGTCAGCCGCCAGATACGGGTCGGCAAGGTGCTGGTGGGCGGCGATGCGCCGATTTCGGTGCAGACGATGACCAACACGATCACATCGGACGTCAAGGCCACGCTGGAACAGGTGCAGCGCTGCGCCGTGGCCGGGGCCGATATCGTGCGCATTTCCACCCCGGATCAAGACAGCACCCGCGCGCTGAAAGCCATCGTGGCGGAAAGCCCGGTGCCGATCGTGGCCGACATCCATTTCCACTACAAGCGCGCGATCGAGGCGGCTGAGGCGGGGGCGGCCTGTCTGCGCATCAATCCCGGCAACATCGGCGATGCCCGCCGCGTGGCGGAGGTGATCAGGGCCGCCAAGGACCACGGCTGTTCGATCCGCATCGGCGTCAATGCTGGCAGTCTGGAACGACACCTCTTGGAAAAGTACGGCGAGCCTTGCCCCGATGCCATGGTCGAATCCGGGATGGACCACATCAAGCTATTGCAGGACAACGATTTTCACGAATTCAAGATCAGCGTGAAAGCGTCAGATGTCTTCATGGCGGCGGCGGCCTATCAGCAACTGGCCAGCGTCACCGATGCGCCGATCCATCTGGGGATTACCGAAGCCGGAGGGCTGACCTCGGGCACCGTGAAATCCGCCATCGGGCTTGGTAATCTGCTGTGGTCCGGCATCGGCGACACGATCCGCGTCAGCCTGTCAGCGGACCCGGTGGAAGAGGTCAAGGTGGGCTTCGAAATCCTGAAAAGCCTTGGCCTGCGGCATCGGGGGGTGACGATCATTTCCTGCCCGTCCTGTGCGCGGCAGGGCTTTGACGTGATCAAGACCGTGACTGCGCTGGAGGACCGCTTGGCCCACATCACCACCTCGCTGAGCCTGTCGATCATCGGCTGCGTGGTGAATGGCCCCGGTGAGGCGCTGATGACCGACATCGGCTTTACTGGCGGCGGAGCGGGCAAGGGCATGGTCTATCTGGCGGGCAAGCAGGCGCATACGATGGGCAATGAACGCATGGTCGATCACATTGTTGAATTGGTTGAAAAGAAGGCTGCCGAAATAGAGGCGCAAGCCGCCGAGTGACCGGCTGGGCAGGCGCGTGACAGGATGACGGCAACGATCCCCGATACAGCACCCGTTCTGAGCCGGTATCGCTATGTCTTCGTGGTGACTTACGGACGCAGCGGTTCAACCTTGCTGCAAAGCGCCATCAACTCTACCCCGGGCACCCAGCTGCGGGGAGAGAACCGTAACATTCTGTATCATCTGTATAAATCAATCACCCATGCAAGCCGCACCGCCATAGGCCGGGTCAAGGATGCGGCGCCCCGCGCGCCGGATCATCCCTGGTACGGCTTCAACGAGGTGCAATCCGCCCCCTTTGAGGCCGCTTTGCTGAACGCCTTTGTCCGCGATGTTCTGACCCCCGGTCCTTCAGCCAAAGTGACCGGCTTCAAAGAGATCCGTTACACCACGCAGGCAATCCCGAGGGCCGATTTCGCGCCCTACATGGATTTCCTGCTGAGCCGCTTTCCACAGGCCCGCATTGTCTTTAACTCGCGCCGGTCCGAGGATGTGCTGGTGTCGTCCATGATGGCGATGGAGCAACCCCATCTGACCCGGCGGGTGCTGAAAGCGGCCGATCAGCTTTTTATGGGCTATGACCGGGGTTCTGACCGTACCCTTCACATGCAATATGAAGACTACGTCGCCGACCACGGCCTGATCCACCGGATGCTGGATTTTCTGGAGCTGAAGTCGACAGCCGAGGCGGTGGCGGCCGTCATGGCAAAGCGACTGGTGCATCCCAGCCGCCCCACCGGAGCCGATGACTGAAGCTTAGCCCGCGCGTTCCTGCGCGACGATCTGTTTCATGCCATCTTCCGGCACATAGCCGCGCAGCATCTTGGTGTCGATCACGAAGGTCGGCGTGCCGGTGATGTTCAGCTTGGCCGCCAGCGCGTGGTTGGCGCTGATCACGGCGGCCACGTCCGGGCTTTGCATCTTGGCTGCGATCTCTGCCGGGTCAAAGCCAAGCGTCTTGGCCAGCCGCCCCAGAGTTTCAGGGTCCGGAGAGCCGCGCAGCACGATCAGGGCGTCGTGGACGGACTTGTAGGCGGCATCGCCATGCAGCAACCGCACCGCGATGGCGAATTTGGACGAGGTCAGCGAATCGTCGCCAAGGATCGGGAATTCCTTGACGACGAAACGGATGTTGCCGTCGGTCTTCACAAGGTCTTCGACTTCGGAATAGGCTTTGCGACAATAGGTGCAGCGGTAGTCCATGAACTCAACCACAGTGATGTCGCCGTTCGGATTGCCGCCGACCCATGAGGCCGGGTCCTTGTAGATCGCATCGGCATAAGTGGTCAGGGCGTCGGTATCGGATTTGACGGCGGCCTGATCCTGACGGGTTTGCAGGACCTGCATGGCCTGCATGACGACTTCGGGGTTGTCCAGCAGGTACTGTTTGACCTCGGACCGGAAGGCATCACGTTCGGCGGGCGTCATGTCGCCAAGGCCTCCGGCAAGGGCTGACGTGGCCAGAAGGCAGGCGGAAAGGGCAAAAGCAAAACGGCGCATGACAGACCTTTGAAGGGCGTGGGGCAAAGCAAGCTTGACGGCAGCCTCACGCGGGGGAACATGGGGGCGCAGGATGGGGCAACTCGATGATAAGATCAAGACGATGCTGACTTCAAGACGGGGGCAGGTGGATGCCTTCATTGTGATGGATGTGGTCGAGGCTGCCCGCGCCGCCGAGGCGGCGGGCCGTCACATCATCCATATGGAGGTGGGCCAGCCCGGCACCGGTGCGCCTGCTGGTGCGCGTGATGCCGTGGCGCGGGTGCTGTCGCAGCCCTTGGGCTATACGGTGTCTTTGGGCCTGCCCGAGCTGCGGTTGGGGATCGCGGCGCTGTATCAGCGCTGGTATGGTGTCGAGCTTGATCCGGCGCGGGTGATTGTCACCTCCGGCTCTTCCGGGGCGTTCCTGCTGGCCTTTACCGCGCTGTTTGATGGCGGCGACCGGGTGGGGCTTGGCGAACCGGGCTATCCGTCCTACCGCCAGATCGTGAAGGCGCTTGATCTGGTGCCGGTCGGCATCCCCTCGCGCGACGAGAACCGGTTGCAGCCGGTGCCAGCGGATCTTGAGGGGTTGGATTTGCAGGGGCTGATCGTGGCCTCACCCGGCAATCCGACGGGCACGATGCTGAACCGCAGCGCCTTGGCCGCCCTGATGCAGGTTTGCGCGGCACGGAAGATCAGCTTCGTTTCGGACGAGATTTACCATGGGCTGCATTATGGCGAGCGGGCGGTTTCGGCGTTGGAGATCGGGGATGAGGCCTATGTGATCAACTCGTTTTCCAAGTATTTCAGCATGACGGGGTGGCGGGTCGGCTGGATGGTGGTGCCGCAAGACCACATCCGCACGGTGGAACGGCTGGCGCAGAACCTGTTCATCTGCGCCCCCCATGTGGCGCAGGTGGCGGCCTTGGCGGCGTTGGACTGCATTGACGAATTGGAAGCCAACCGCGCCACCTATGCCGAGAACCGCCGTTTGATGCTGGAGGGCCTGCCCTTGGCGGGCTTCACCAGGATCGCCCCGCCGGATGGGGCGTTTTATGTCTATGCCGATGTAAGCGACCTGACGCAGGATTCGCTGGCCTTCTCGGCCGAATTGCTGGCCGGGGCAAGAGTGGCGGTGACGCCGGGGCTGGACTTCGATCCGGTGCGCGGGGGACGGACACTGCGGTTTTCCTATGCGCGGGCGACGGCGGATATAGTGGAGGGCCTGGCGCGCTTGCAGGACTATATGGGCCAGCGGCGGTCCGTGGGGCCGGCAGCCGTGGGTTTCACACCCCCGGACCCCCGTGGGATATTTATGAACAAATGAAAGGGGTTGGAGTGGAGTTTCTGCTACGGGTTCTGGTCGTGCTGCTTGCCTTGGCAGGTGCTGTGCAGGCGGAGACGCTTTCTGCTTTGGCGCGACTTGATCCACTCAAGAGTCATCTGGTCGATGCGACCACCGGGGTTGATCTGCAACTGTCGATCAGTCAGCCGGTGCCGTGGCGGGTGCGGGTGCTGGACAATCCACCGCGCTTGATCGTTGATTTTCGCGAAGTGGACTGGACCGGCCTGAACCAGATCCAGCAGGACAGTGCCGATGTGCTGGGGTTGCGGGCTGGGGTGTTCAGGCCGGGGTGGTCCAGGTTGGTGGTGGACTTGCTGGGACCGATGCTGGTGGACCAGGCCGGGATGGTGACCAGCCCGGAAACCTCTGTGCATATCGTGCTGCGGCCCGCTTCGCAGGCGGAATTTGCCGTCAGGGCGTCTGAGCCGGAGCCTGCGGGCTGGGCTTTGCCCAAGCCCGCGCCGCTGGTGCCGGTGCCGCCGCGCGGCAAGGGGCCGCTGATAGTGGTGCTGGACCCCGGGCACGGCGGGCTTGACCCGGGGGCCGAGGCAGGCGGCCAGTCGGAGGCCAGGCTGATGATGGTCTTTGCGCGCGAGTTGAAAGAGGTTTTGCTGCGCGATGGCGGCTTCAAGGTTATTCTGACGCGAGAGGATGACAGTTTCGTGCCCTTGGAGGATCGCATCTCGGTCGCGCATATGGCCGGGGCGCAGGTGTTTCTGGCGCTGCATGCCGATGCCCTGGCCGAGGGTGAGGCGGTGGGGGCCACGGTTTACACGCTGTCAGGCGAGGCGACCGACAAGGCCAGCGCAACTTTGGCCGAACGTCACAACCGCGACGATCTGCTGGCCGGGGTGGACCTGAGCCAGCAGGATGACGTGGTGGCGACGGTGTTGATGGATATGGCGCGGGCCGAAACCCAGCCGCGCACCGCAAAGCTGGCCAAGGCGCTGGTTGACGCCATCAAGGGGGCTGACATCCGCATGCACCGCCATCCGCATCAGGAGGCGGCCTTTGCGGTGCTGAAATCGGCCGATATCCCCTCGATCTTGCTGGAGGTGGGGTTCATGTCATCCGCCAGTGATCGGGCGCATCTGGAGGACCCGCAATGGCGCGCGACGATGGCCAGGGCGATCGTGAACGGGTTGAAGACTTGGGCGGCGGCGGATGCGGCGCAGGCTGGGGCCGGGCCATAGACGGACCCACTGGCGGGCCACAGGCGGGCATAGGCGGGCATAGGCGGGCATAGGCGGGATTGCACCGGAAGGGCGCGCTGGGGCACGCCATCGTTTTGACCATTGCGGGTTGCTGACTGTATAAGGACGGCTACTGGAAGGGGGCGCTTCGTGCTCAGGTTTATCGTGTCGATCTTCGGGGCCATCTTTTCGATGGTTACGCTGGGACTGTTGTTTGCCGCCCTGACCGTGGGCGGCATCTTCTACATGTATTCCCGCGACCTGCCGAGCCATGAAAGCCTTGCGCAATACGCCCCGCCGACGATCAGCCGGATATATTCAGCTGAAGGCCAGTTGATGGACGAATTCGCCACCGAGCGGCGCTTGTTCGTGCCGGTTGGCGATATTCCCGATCTGGTCAAGGACGCCTTCATCTCGGCCGAGGACAAGCACTTTTACACCCATGGCGGCTATGACGTGCAGGGCATGATCGCTGCGGCCTGGGAGGCTATCCGGTCACGCGGGCAGAACAAGCGGGGGGCCTCGACCATCACGCAGCAGGTGACGAAGAACTTCCTGTTGTCGGGCGACCGCACGATGGCGCGCAAGATCAAGGAAATCATTCTGGCGACAAGGCTGGAACAGACCCTGTCCAAGGACCGGATTCTGGAATTGTACCTGAACGAAATCTTCCTTGGCCAGAACAGCTATGGTGTGGCTGCCGCCGCCCAGACCTATTTCAACAAGACGCTGAACGAGCTGACACCGGCTGAGGCAGCCACCCTGGCCTCGATGCCGAAAGCGCCGTCGGAATTCCATCCGGTGCGCAACAAGGCGCGGCTGGTGGAACGGCGCAACTATGTGCTGAACGAGATGGAGCAGAACGGCTATCTGGATCAGCCGACCGGAGAGGCCGCCAAGGCGGAGCCCTTGCGCACGGTGCAGGGTGGCGACATTCCGGCTTACCGCAATGCCATGCCGCCGCGCGATTACTTCACCGATGAAATCCGGCGGCAGTTGTCGGGGACGTTTGGCGAGAACGAGTTCTTCTCGGGTGGTCTTTCAATTCGGGCTACGGAAGACCCCGATTTGCAGAAGGTGGCGGCGAAAGCGCTGCGCGACGGGCTTGAGGGGTACGACCGCGATCAGGGTGTGTGGCGCGGTACGGGCAAGGTGCTGACGATTGGGGATACGGCGGCGGATGCCTGGCGGACGGCTTTGGCCAATGTGGTGAACCTGCCGCGCGACGTAGAGGGCTGGAAGGCCGCCGTCGTGCTGGCCGTGGATGACACGACCGCCACCGTCGGGATTGAGGGCGAGGATGCGCCAGCCGTCATTCCGGCCAAGGATGTGAAATGGGCACGGAAGCGCAACGGCGATGGCTCGCTTTCGGCCAGGGCCAGGGTGCCGGGCGATCTGGTTGCGGTTGGCGATGTGGTCATGGTGATGCCGGTGATGGCGGATGATGGCAGCCTGGACCACTGGTCGCTGCGGCAGGTGCCAGAGGTGCAGGGCGGCTTCATGGCGATGGACGTGAACACCGGGCGTGTGATCGCCATGCAGGGCGGGTTCAGCTATGAGGATTCCGTCTTCAACCGGGCGACCCAGGCCGCACGGCAACCGGGGTCAAGCTTCAAGCCGTTTGTCTATGCGGCGGCTTTGGATTCAGGGTACACGCCCGCCACGATGATCGTGGACGCGCCGATCACGGTGGACACGCCGCAGGGGCTTTGGACGCCGAAAAACAGCCACGACAAGTTCTATGGCCCGACGCCGATGCGCACGGGCATCGAGCAAAGCCGGAACCTGATGACGGTGCGGATTGCGCAGGAAGTCGGGATGGAAACGGTCGCGGGCTATGCGGAACGCTTTGGGGTTTATGACCATTTGCAGCCGTTGCTGGCCAATGCCCTTGGCGCGCAGGAAACCACGCTGTTCAAGATGGTGGCGGCTTACGCGATGTTCGCCAATGGCGGCGAGCGGGTGGAGCCTACGCTGGTTGACCGCGTGCAGGACCGTTACGGCAAGACGATTTACCGCCACGATGCGCGGACCTGCACCGATTGCGCCAATGACAGTCTGCCTGCGGGCCTGGCGCTGGACATCACCACCAACCGCGAGCGGGTGATGAATGCGATCACGGCCTATCAGCTGACCTCGATGATGCAGGGCGTGATCACGCGGGGGACGGCGACCGGTGTGAAGTTGCCGGTGCCGGTGGCGGGCAAGACGGGTACGACGAACGACGCCAAGGATGTGTGGTTCATCGGCTTCACCTCGAATGTCGTGGCGGGCTGCTACATGGGGTATGACAACCCGCGCACACTGGGCCCGGGGGCTTTTGGCGGCACGCTGTGTGTGCCGATCTTCCAGGCCTTCATGGAACAGGCGGTCAAGCGCTTTGGCGGGACGGCGTTCAAGGTGCCGGAGGGCGGGCATTTCATCAACATCGACCGCTATTCCGGCGCGCAGTTGCCGGATGGATCCGCCGGGCCGAACGTGCAGGCGGAATATTTCCGCGATGGCGAAGAGCCGGTCTTTGGCCTTGGCGCCATGGTGGACGGCGGCTTTGGCATGGGGCAGGACTTGCCGCTGTTTGCGGTGGGTGAGACGGACCAGACCGACCTGTCGGGCCAGACCACCACGGTGACCAATGGCAATGGCGAAACCTCGATCGTGCAGAAGAAGGCTACCTTTGGCAGCGCCAGCTCTGGCGGACTGTACTGATGGTTCCGGTTACATGGGCAAATTGCCCATCCTACCTTGTCCCTGCCGCCATCAGCCGTTAAATCCCGCCGCAACCGTTCCGCAGCCCAATCGAACAGGGAAACCCAACCATGCGCGCCGAAACCCTCAACCATGTCGAAGCGATCAAGAAATCGCTGCGGCTTCTGGGCCAGCGGATGGATGTGGAGACCGCTCCGCACCGGCTGGAAGAGTTCAACGCCATGATCGAGGCGCCGGACCTGTGGAACGACCCGGCCAAGGCGCAAAAGCTGATGCGCGAGCGGCAGGGGCTGATTGATGCGCAATCGACCTTCGATCTGATCGGCAACGGCCTGCGTGACAACGTCGATTTGATTGAACTGGGTGAGGCGGAAGGCGACGCCGAGATTGTCTCCGAAGCCGAGGCCGCGTTGAAGGCGCTGGTCGAGTTGTCGGCCCAGAAGGAGCTGGAAGCCCTGCTGGACGGCGAGGCCGATGGCAACGACACCTTCCTGGAAATCAACGCCGGTGCGGGGGGCACGGAAAGCTGCGATTGGGCCAGCATGCTGGCGCGAATGTATGTGCGCTGGGCGGAGAAGAAGGGCTACACGGTTGAGATGCAGTCCGAAACCGCCGGCGAAGAGGCGGGCATCCGGTCCGTCGGCTACAAGATCAGCGGCAAGAATGCGTATGGTTGGCTGAAGTCTGAGGCGGGTGTGCACCGGCTGGTGCGAATCAGCCCCTACGACTCGGCGGCGCGGCGGCATACGTCATTCAGTTCGGTCTGGGTCTATCCGGTGGTGGATGACAACATCGAGATCGACGTGCAGGACAAGGATATCAGGATCGACACCTACCGGTCCTCGGGCGCGGGCGGTCAGCACGTCAACAAGACTGACTCGGCGGTGCGGATCACCCACTTCCCAAGCGGAATCGTGGTGACCTCGTCCCTGAAATCGCAGCACCAGAACCGCGACATCGCCATGCAGGCGCTGAAATCGCGACTGTACCAGCAAGAGTTGGACAAGCGCAACGCGGCCATCCTTGAGGCGCACGAATCGAAGGGCGAGGCGGGGTGGGGCAACCAGATCCGGTCTTACGTCTTGCAGCCCTATCAGATGGTGAAGGACCTGCGCACCAGTGTCGAGACCAGCGACACCCAAGGTGTGCTGGACGGTGATCTGGACCGCTTCATGGCGGCGACGCTGGCCAAGGACGTGTCCGGCAAGTCGCGCGCCGATGCAATGGGCGAAGACTGACCCTGTTTTCCGGTGTGCCTGCAAAATAATCAGCAGCGGACGCAGCATGCCTGTTGCGTGAGTTGGGCCGTTTGTCGCACCTTTGACCCAGACTGCTTTGCCGTGCCGCCAAGGTTGGAGCAGGGGTTTCACCCCCCCCGCACCCATTCCAAAGAGCGGGGGTTTCACACCCCCGCACCCCCGTGGGATATTTATGAACAAATGAAACAGGCAGTGCGGGGTGGCGGTTTTTTTGGGGGGGGTGATGCCATGGCTGAGGTGGAGCTGTTGCCGGTTCAGGTGGCCGTGATGGCGGCGGATGGGGCAGACGTTCTGGTGGCGTTGCGGTTGGGGTGGTGCGATTTTCGGGCGGCGCCTTTATGGCATGGCGTTTGCGCTGGTTTATGGGTTGGGCGGCTGGCTGATTGTGGCGGCTTTCACCCTGAAGGGGCAGCTTTGGTGGACCATACCGGTGTCAGCCGGGTTTCCCATTCTGGGGCCGTTCGTTGCGTGCGGCTATTATGAGATAACCCGCCGGATCGAGGCGGGGGAGGCATTGTCGCCCGCTGCGGTGTTTGGCGTGATAGTGCGGCAGAGGGACCGGCAGACCCCCTCGATGGCGGCGGTGATCGTGGTGTTCTTTCTGTTCTGGAACTTTCTGAGCCATATGGTCTTTGCGCTGTTTCTGGGAACCTCGACACTGACCAATGTGACGACGTCGCTTGAGGTGTTCACCACGCCGCAGGGCATGGCAATGGTGGCTGTTGGGACTTTGGTGGGGGCGGGGTTTGCCACGCTGCTGTTTGCCCTGACGGTGGTGAGCCTGCCCTTGCTGTTGGACCGCGCGGTGGATTTTGTGACGGCGATGATCACCTCGGTGCGGGCGGTGACGGCGGCCCCGGTGGTGATGCTGAGCTGGGGGGCGTTGATTGCGGCTTCGCTGTTTGTGGCGATGGTGCCGGGGTTTTTGGGGCTGTTCGTGGTGCTGCCTTTGTTTGGCCATGCCACCTGGCATCTGTACCGCAGGCTTATCGTCTGATGAGGCCAAGGGCTGAGACCATGGCTGCGGCCAAAGCCAGGGCGGCGGCGGTGGCGGCGATGTGCGAGAACGCCAGCGAGGTGGCGGCCTTGTGCGCGGCAGAGGCATAGGGCAGGGCGAAGCCGGGCGTGTGTGCAGACACCGGCCCGTAGGATAGCGCAGCGATGCGGCCCATCAGCGCTACGGCGATCAGGGCGGCGGCGCGGGCGATGGCGTTGTTGATGCCCGAGGCGGCGCCTTGGTCGGCCTCGGGGGCGTGGGCCATGACGGCGGCGGTCAAGGGTGCCACCAGCAGGGCAAGGCCCAGTCCGGTGAAGATGCAGAACGGGACTGTCAGGGTCCAGAACTGCTGAGCCGGGGCGAATATGGCGATCAGGGCGTAGCCAAGTGCCACGATCAGGCAGCCGATGGTCAAGGGCAAGCCCGGGCCAATCCGGTCTGACAGGCGGCCCGCCCGCGACGACAGGGTTGCGATCAGCACCGACACCGGCAGGAAAGCCGCTGTGACGCCCAAAGGCGACACCTCCCAGGCCGAAATCGCCGTCATCGGCAGGTAGAAGCTGAAACCGGTCAGCCCGATGTACAACAAGAGCGTGGTTAGGTTGACAGCGCTGAAGCTGCGGTCGGCGAACAGGCCAAGGCGGATCATCGGGGCCTTGATCCGCGCTTCTAGCCAGATGAACGCGGCCGCCGCCAAGGCTGCCGTAAGGGCTGCGGGCAAGGCCAGCGCCTCGGCCTCGGTCAGGGCTACGGCCAGCGCGCCAAGGCATAGTGTAGCAAGGGCTGCGCCCCACAGGTCAACCTTGGTGCCGGGGCGGCCTTTGTCGGGGTTGGCGTGGCGGGCCAGCAGCCACAGGGCAGCACCGCCCAACGGCAGGTTCAGCGCGAAGACCGCCCGCCACGCCTCGCCCCCGGCCAGGGTCAGCACCAAACCGCCGAGGATGGGGCCTCCGGCGGTGGTGGCGGTGGCGGCGGCGGCCCAAAGGCCAAGGGCGCGGCCCCGGTCTTCGCGCGGATAGGCGCGGGATACAAGCGTCATGGACCCCGGCACCATGAAGGCCGCCCCCACGCCCTGCAAGGCGCGGGCGGCGATCAGCAAGGCCATCGAGGGCGCTGCGGCGCACAAGAGGGAACTGGCGGCAAAGGCCAGGATGCCGCCTTGAAACATGCCGACCACGCCGAACCGGTCCGACATCGCCCCGCCAACAAGGATCAATGAGGTCAGCGCCAGCAGATAGCCGCCCTGCACCCACTCGGCTGCGGCCAGCGTACCACCAAGGCTGGCGCGAATCTGCGGCAGGGCGATGGCAGTGACCGAACTGTCAATGAAGCCCATGGCCGAGGCCAGAACGGCGGCGGCCAAAAGATAGCCGGGTGTGGTGCGGCAGAGGGCGGACTGTGTCATGGCAGCGAAGGTGGCGCAGAGCGCACCGGCGGTCTAGGCCTTGCGCGACCTTCGCCTGGCGGCTTCGGGCGGCAGCGTGCGGTTGAAGGTCAGCGTTAGGTTGATCCAAAGGGCCAGGGTCCCGGGCCAGGGGGCTGGCGGGATCCATCCTTTCAGGACGGCTCTGCAACATCATCGGCACGGTACATCTGGCCTGCGCCATTGCGCCCGGCCCGGATGCCGACGATCAGCCCCCGCCCTTGTGGGTTTTGGGGACCAGCTTGCCGTTCAGCCGGAAACAGATGCCGCCAAACATGCTTTTGGCCGCTGACCGATGCAGGGCCATTCGCGTGGGGCCCAAGAATTTTCGACGAAAATTCTTGGGCGGCGTCCGGGTCAAATATAAACGGGCGCCGGTTGCCCGGCGCCCGGTTTGAAAGGAACCCTTGTCTCAGACGCCTTCGGAGTTGCTGGCAGAGGGTGGAGGCAAAGCCCCCCGGCTGGAGGCCAGCGGGTCTTCCTGACGCTGGACAGAGCCTTCGAAATGGGCACCCGATTCGATGGCGATGGTCTTGTGGATGATATCCCCCTCGACCCGGGCCGACGACGTCAGGCGGACCTTCAGGCCCCGGACCCGGCCAATCACGCGGCCATTGACCACGATATCATCGGCGACAATCTCACCCCGGATGGTGGCGCTTTCGCCAACAGTCAGCAGATGGGCGCGGATATCGCCTTCGACCGTGCCCTCGACCTGAATATCGCCCGATGTCTTGAGGTTGCCCACGACGGTCAGGTCCGCAGACAGTATCGAGGGACCGGCTTTGCCCTTGGGGGCGGACGGCGTGTAATCCATCGCAGGTTTTGTCACAGGGGCCTCCGGCGCCTTGGGTTTCTCGCTCTCGCCAGCCTTGGGACCGGGTTCATTGATGCGGCTTTTAGAAAACATCTTTCGCTGCCCTTATGAAGGTCATCGGATTTACGGCAGTGCCGCTTAGACGGACCTCGTAGTGAAGGTGAGTGCCGGTCGACCGGCCTGAATTGCCCATATCACCGATTTTTTCGCCACGCGATACCTTTTGACCGACATTGACCTCGATCTGCGACAAGTGGCCGTAGCGGGTTTCGATGCCGAAGGCGTGCTGCACCTTGATCAGGCGGCCATAACCGTTCTCCCAACCGGCAAAGGTGACGGTTCCATCAGCGGTGGAATAGATCGGGGTGCCATAATCGCCCGCCAGATCCTGCCCTTCATGCATGCGTGCCGACCCGTTGATCGGGTCATTGCGCCCGCCAAAGCCCGAGGTGAAGCGGAACGTGGATTTGACCGGCATCCCGAAGGGCACCTTGTAGGCGGCGATTCGGTACAGGTTCAGGGTATCAAGCCCTTGCAGGATGGCATTGGCCCGCGTCTCATCCGGGCTGCCCGACAGGCCCATCGTCGACAAGGAAATTGGCGACAAGGGGCCACCCTGGCCGGAATAGCCCGACTTGACGGCTGTGATCAGATCATCGGGGTTCAAGCCCGCCGCCTTGAACATCTTGTCGAGCGGTTCAACCGAAACGGTCAGCGCCTCTTCCAGCTTGCCGAAGATGACGTTGTTGCGCGCCTCAAGTTCCGCCTTCTGCTTTGCCACGGCAGCCGTGCGGTCTTGTTCTTTGGCGACATTGACCGCTTGGTCATCGCGGTCTTTCGCGGTGTCGGTCAGGGCCACTGCCATGATGTCCAGCGTGACGGCGATATCCTGCGCCTGTCCCATTTCGGAATGGGTGGACCCGGGCTGGCTGTTCAGCGCCACCTGCGCCTGTGCCGCCTCGCCCCTTGCTTCGTCACGTTCCCGGATGGTGCGGCGCAGGGTGTTCTGGATGACGTCGATCCCGGTTTCCAATTCGCGCAGGCGGGTTTCCGATGCCAGCAGCCGTTCCTGCATCGCCGAGACCTGGTCCAAGGCCAGATTGAACCGCTCCTGCGCGCCCGCTGCTTCGGCCACCCGCAGGTCACGGTCGTCCGACAGGGCGTTCAGGCGTTCTTCATACAGCGCCGTCTGACGCTGCACCTGTTGGCGTGAAGAACCCGAGTTGATGAAATCCATCAGAAGGATCGCGGTGGCAAAGATCGTCCAGCCAACCGCCAACACAGCCACACCCGTCGTGATCGCCTGGGTCATCGGGCGCAGCCGGATGAAGCGCGTGCTGGCGTCCGATTTCAGGAACAGGCGCTGCTCGGGAAAGCGGGGTTCAAGCCACAGGTTGATGCGGTAGGCAAGCCTTGTCAGCACTTGGCGTCCGTTCTGGGAAAAAGAAGTTGAAAGGCCGCCCAGAACGGGCGTTTCAGCGTGAGTAACCAGCTGTCAGACCCCTCGCAACTCTTTTGGCCCGCGCGGCGCGGTGCTTTGCGGGTTTCCGCCTGACCCCGTCGTTTCACAGAAGGTTTCGGTCTGCCTCACTCGCTCGGATTGGCCCCAACTCTGGGCCCAGAGTTGGGCTCAGAGTTGGGCTCAGAGCTGGCCGCAGAGTTGGGTCCAGAATCGGTTCTGAAGCTGGCGCCGGAAAAGTCCCCGGTCCCGATTTCCTCGGTCAGGGGCCAATAGAAGTCGGGCGGAATCCCCGCCTCGGCCCGCTTCTCTTCGTTGAACGGCGGCTTCAATAGGCCGTGGAAATAGCGCCGCACAAGATCATGAAACGCGTCCTTCGGGTCCAGTCCCTCGCGCCCGCACAGCCAGTTGAACCATTTGGAGCCATAGGCGACATGTGCCACCTCTTCGGCATAGATCACTCGCAAGGCAGCCAGTGCTTGCGTCTCGCCCGCCTTGGCGAAAAGGTCGATCATGCCGGGGGTGACATCCAGGCCCCGGGCCTCCAGCACCATGGGCACCACGGCAAGGCGGCCGAGCAGGTCCTGCGCGGTGTCCTCGGCGGCCCGCCACATCCCGGCATGGGCGGGCAAAGCGCCGTAGTGGCTGCCCAAGGCCTCAAGGCAATCGCAGATCAGGTTGAAATGCTTGGCCTCGTCATCGGCGGCACGCACCCAGTCGTCATAAAACCCCAAAGGCATCGGCAGATGGGCAAAGCGCGCGATGATGTCCCAATGCAGATCGACCGCGTTCAACTCGATATGGGCGATGGCATGCAACATGGCGATCCGCCCCAAAGCGCTGCCGGGCCGCCGCCTCGGCACATCGCGCGGCGACAGCAGTTCGGGCTTTTCAGGCCGCGCCGGCTGGTCCGGCGGCGCGGCGCTGCCGATGGCCAAGGGTTGCCCCAGGGACCGCGCCACAAACCACGCCGCCGCATGCCTGCGCCCCATTGCGGTCTTGGCCCGTCCGTCAGCGGTCGTCAGCACCTCAACCGCCATCTCGGCCAAAGTCATTCTGCTGCCCTTTTCATTTGTTCATAAATATCCCACGGGGGGTCTGGGGGGGTGTGCCCCCCCCAGCCGGGTCCGCGGAGCGCAACCCCAGCCATTAACCGCCTCGGCCGTTCACAGCCGCCAGAACCGCAGCAGCATGGCCTTTGACCTTGTCAACCTTCCAGATCTGCACCACCCGGCCGTCGCCATCCAGCAGAAAGGTTGACCGCAGCACGCCCTGCACCAGCTTGCCGAAAAACAGCTTCTCGCCGAAAGCGCCCCAGTCTTCCATCATATGGCCGCCCTTGTCCGACAGCAGCGCAAAGCCTATCCCCATCTTGATCGCGAACTTGTCATGCTTGGCGACACTGTCCTTGGACAGACCCAGCACCGTGACCCCCGCCGCAGCGAAATCCGCCAGATGAGCCTGAAAATCCATCACCTCATTGGTGCAGGTCGGCGTACCATCGGCGCCGTAGGTGAACAGCACCACCCGCGCCGGGCGCAGGGCGGACAGCGATACCAGGGTTCCGCCATCGCGGGGCAGGGTGAAATCGGGGGCCATCTGGCCTTGGATGACGTCTGGCGACATGGGCGGCTCCTTGCCTTGTGTACAACCGGTCCTTGGCGATCTAGTTGCCTTTCGGCAAAGATAAAGGCAACGGCTGGTTTGCGAAAACATCACGAGGCAGGCAAGGCGGTGGCAGGCAAGGCGGTGGCAGGCATGGCGGTGGCAGGACAAGGCGGTGGGGCGGGGGCTGTCGTCAAGACCGCCCTGACGACCTCTGCCAGTTCCGGCGCGGATGCGGGCAACTCCGACGCGCGCGCCGGGGCCGATCTGCCGCTTCTGCTTTTGCGGCCACAGGACCGGCTGGCAGATGACCGGCTGGCAGATGACCAATTGGCGGAAGATCAGCTTGTAGAAATCCGACTGGAGGATGATCGGCTGGCCCAAGGCCTGCTGCCGGAAGACCTGCTGCCGGAAGACCGGCTGCCGGAAGACCTGTTGGCGGAAGACCCTGCCACACAAACCCGGGCCGGACGCGCACTCCAACCGCAGCGGCGCAGGTCAGCCCGCCGCCGTCCGGGGTTTGGCGGGCGCTCGGGCCTTGGTGGGCGCATTCTTCTGCTGCTGGTCCTGTTCGCCCTCGCGGTGCTTGGGCTTGGTGCCGTCGGGCGGCCAATCCAGATGCCGGTCTTTGTGGTGGCCGAGGTTGAAGCGCGGCTGAACCATGCCTTGGCCCAGGCCTTGCCCGAGGGCGCCCTGTCGGTTGGCGGTATCGAGATCACCGTGGGCGATGATTGGGTGCCGCATCTGGTGCTGGAGGATTTGCGCCTGCTGCAACCGGGTGGCCAGACCCTGCTGACCCTGCCCGAGATTCAGGTCAACCTTGACCCCAAGGGCCTGCTGCAAGGTCAGGTCCGCGCCCAAAGCCTGCGCATCGTCGGTGCCCAGATCGCCATCCGCCGCGACCGCGACGGGCATTTCGATCTGGCGTTAGGCTCTGGCCAGGGGCCGAAGATTGACAGCCTTGCAGCCCTTTTTGCAGCCCTTGACCGTGCCTTTGCCTTACCCGCCCTGACCCATCTGAAGTCGGTCGAGGCCGAGGCCCTTACCCTGTCGATGACCGACCTGCGCGCCGGGCGGACGTGGCAGGTCGGCGATGGCCACCTGTCGATCGAGAACCGTGACACCGAACTTGCCGCACAGCTTGGCATGACGCTTGTGGCGGGCGGCAGCGCCCCGGCGCGGGCGGTCCTGACTGCGGTTGCGGCCAAGGGCGCAGGCTTGGCCAGGATCACCGCGCAGGTTGACGGGGTGGCGGCGCGTGACCTTGCCGCACAGACCCCGCTGCTGAGCTGGCTTGGCGTGCTGGACGCGCCGATCTCGGGCCGGATTGCCGCCACGCTGGACACCAAGGGCATCACCGCGTTGGACGGGCGGCTGGATATTGCGGCGGGGGCGCTGCAACCCTCGGCCAAGACCACGCCCATTCTGTTTGACCACGCCAGCCTTGGCCTTGGCTATGATCCCGCTGCGGGCCGCATCCTGCTGACCGATCTGTCGGTGCAAAGCCGCACCCTGCGGCTGACGACCAAGGGGCAGGCTTACATGGTCGATGATGCGGGCCAGACCATCACCGGCCCCCTGTCAGGCCGCCGCCCCGCCGCCTTTCTGGGCCAGATCGAGGTGTCGGACCTGAAGATCGACCCCGAGGGCCTGTTTGCTGCACCTGTGCAGTTCCGGCAGGGAGCGGTGGACATGCGGCTGCGGCTTGACCCCTTCTCGGTTGATATCGGGCAGGTGGCACTGTCGAACGGGTCAGAGCAGCTGGGCCTGTCGGGCCACGTCGCGGCCGAGCAGGGCGGCTGGCGGGCGGCGTTTGATCTTACGCTGAACCAGATTTCACGCGACCGGCTGCTGGCGATCTGGCCTCTGCATCTGGTACCGGGCACCAGGTCATGGGTGGCCAGCAACATCCGCAACGCCGATCTGTCAGACCTGCGCGCCAGTGTGCGCATCGCACCGGGGACAGAGCCTGCGGCAGAGCTGGACTATGACTTTGCCGATGCCGAACTGCATTACATGCCCAAGATGCCGCCGGTGACCGGGGCGGATGGCTATGCCACGATCCAAGGCAAATCCTATACTCTGGTCATGTCGCGTGGTCACGTCACGCCACCGCAGGGCGGGCCGCTGGATGTGTCCGGCAGCGTCTTTGCCGTACCCGACATCACCAAATTCCCTGCCATAGCCAAGATCGACCTGCATATGGCAGGGCCTGTGACGGCAGTGCTGTCCTTGCTGGATCAGCCGCCGTTCCACTATCTGCAAAAGGCCGGGCAGCCGGTTGATCTTGGCTCTGGCATGGCCACCGTCTCGGCACAGGTCACCTTGCCGCTGATTGCCCGGGTGATGGCCTGGGATGTCGGCCTGAAGGTTGAAGCCGAGATTGCCGACTTCGCCTCTGATACGCTGGTCAAGGGCCACCGGGTGACGGCGCCCTTGCTGCGGATCACGGCCACCACCAAAGGCATGACGGTTGCGGGCAAGGGCATGATCGGCAAGGTGCCCTTCGATGCGACCTTTGCGCAAGAGTTTCCCACGCAAATCCCGACGCCGCAGGAACGCGCCTTGCAAGCCAACGTGCCGGAAGGCGTCTTGATCGCCCCGACGTCAATCCCGCCGCCACCGGCACAGGTGACCGGCACGGTGACGCTGTCGCAAGCGGCGGTCAGTGAATTCGGCCTTGGTCTGCCGCGTGGCATGGTCGCAGGTCAAGCCCCGGCGGATGTGACGCTGATCCTGCCCAAGGGGGCTGCGGGCCACCTTACCCTGTCCTCGGGGTTGCGCGGCATGACGCTTGTCATTCCGGAACTTGGCTGGCGCAAAGAGCCCGGCAGTCCGGCCAGCCTGACCGCCGAAGTCCGCCTTGGCACGCCACCCGAGGTCAGCCACATCGCGCTGTCGGGTGCAGGCCTGCAAGCGGAAGGCAAGGTGCTGCTGCGCGCCAACGGGGGCCTTGATGTGGCGCGGTTTGACAAGGTCGCGATGGGCGGCTGGCTGGATGGCCAGGTAGCGATCACCGGACGCGGGGCAGGGGTTCCGGTCGGGCTTGCTGTCACCTCTGGGACGGTGGATCTGCGCAAGTTCCACGCCGCCCAAGGGGCTGGGGGTGCCACGGCAGGCAGCCCGCTGACGCTGAACCTGTCGTCCTTGCAGGTGACCGACGGCATTCGCATCACCGGTTTCAATGGCGATTTCTCGCTGAAAGGTGGCTTCAACGGCACCTTCAACGGGTCTGTGAACGGTGCTGCCCCGATAACCGGCACCGCCGTGCCCACCCGCAACGGCACGGCGGTGCGCATCCAGTCCAACGATGCGGGCCGCACGATGCAGGCGGCCAACCTGTTTGCCAGCGCCCATGGCGGTATGCTGGACCTGACGCTGATCCCGCGCGCCCAACCCGGGGAATACGACGGCGATGCCACGATCCGGCACATCAGGGTCAACTATGGCTCGGTCATGGCGGACCTGCTGTCGGCCATTTCTGTCATCGGGCTGATTGACCAGCTGGCGGGCGATGGCATTGTCTTTGACCGCGCCGAGGCGCAGTTCCACCTGACGCCCACCGCGATTGACGTGCAGAAGGGCTCGGCCATCGGCGCCTCGATGGGGGTGTCGCTTGAGGGGCTTTATCATTCCGACACCAGCCAGATTGACATGCGCGGCGTTGTCTCGCCGATCTATCTGCTGAACGGCATAGGCTCGATCCTGACCCGCAAGGGCGAGGGGCTGTTCGGCTTTGCCTACCGGCTGCAAGGTACTGCGGCCAAGCCCGATGTCAGCGTCAACCCGTTGTCGATCCTGACGCCGGGCATGTTCCGCGACCTGTTCCGCGCGCCTGCGCCCACACTGCCCACGCCCCAGACCTTGACCACCCCCCAGACAGGAGGCGGCGGATGAAGCTGTCCGATTTCGACTTTGACCTGCCCGAGGGCCTGATTGCCACCCGCCCTGCCAAACCGCGCAGTGCGGCCCGCCTGCTGCTGGCCAATGGCGACAGCCTGACCGACCTGCATGTGCGTGACCTTGTGGACCTGTTTCGCCCCGGCGACCGCCTGATCCTGAACAATACCCGTGTGATCCCGGCGCGGCTTTTCGGCACCCGCCAGCGCGGCGCGGCGGTGGCCAAGGTCGATGTCACCTTGCTGGAACCCATGGCCACGGGCTGGCGTGCCTTGGCCAAGCCACTGCGCAAGGTGCAGGTGGGCGAGGTGATCCGGTTTTCCGACGCCCTGTCCGCCACTGTCGCCGAGAAATCCGAAACCGACATGGTGCTGGCTTTCAACCTGACGGGCGAGGATTTCGACACGGCGCTGGCTGAAGCTGGCCAGATGCCACTACCACCCTATATCGCGGCGCTGCGTCCGGCCGATGATCAGGACCGCACCGATTATCAGACCGTGTTCGCCCGCCATCCGGGTGCTGTGGCCGCCCCCACCGCCAGTCTGCATTTTGAACCCTGGCTGCTGGATGCCCTGCGTGCCAGGGGCGTGGCCTTCACCGAAGTTACCCTGCACGTCGGCGCGGGCACCTTTCTTCCGGTGAAGGTCGAGGACGTGACCACCCACAAGATGCACGCCGAATGGGGCGAGGTGACGCCACAGGCTGCCGCCGAGGTCAACGCCACCAAGACGGCGGGCGGTCGGGTAATCGCGGTCGGCACCACAGCGCTGCGGCTGATCGAAAGCGCTGCCGTGTCGGGCCGGGTGGAGCCGTGGCGCGGGCCGACGGATATTTTCATCTATCCCGGCTACCGCTTTCGGGTGACAGATGCCCTGATGACCAACTTCCACCTGCCGAAATCAACTTTGCTGATGCTGGTCGCGGCCCTGATGGGGCAAGAGCGGATGAAACGGGTCTATGCCCATGCGCTGGCCGAAAAGTATCGTTTCTTTTCCTACGGCGATTCGTCCTTGCTGATCCCCTGACCCGTGGCACGAAGAATTTTCGTCTAAAATCCTTCTGATCCCGCCGCGCGGTGAAACTTGGTAAAGTCCTTGTGCAAAGACGTTGAGACCGGCGCGAGGGTCGGATATCGCCCCTGATGACAGGCACTGCGGCTGCCAATGACTTTTTTTTAATGAACCGGAGCCTGCCATGCTGAAAGTCCTCGCCCATTCCTGGCCTTTGCTGTTGGGCGTCATGCTGCTGATGGTGGGCAATGGCGTGCAGGGCACGCTTCTGGGCGTGCGCGGTGCGGCTGAGAATTTTTCGACCTTCCAGCTTTCCATTGTGATGTCGGCCTATTTTCTGGGCTTTCTGGGCGGCTCGCGTCTTGCACCCACGATGATCCGGCGGGTGGGCCATGTGCGGGTCTTCTCGGCGCTTGGCTCGATGATTTCCGCCGTGCTGATCCTTTACCCCCTGGTGCTGGACTGGACCGCGTGGAGCCTGATGCGCGTCGTGATCGGCTTTTGCTTTTCCGGCATCTATGTCACCGCCGAAAGCTGGTTGAACAACACCGCCACGAATGAGACGCGGGGCCAGACGCTGTCGGCCTATATGATCGTGCAGATGCTGGGCATCATCGCGTCGCAGGGCTTGCTGGCGATGGGCGATCCGGCGGGGTTCGGGCTGTTCATCATCCCCTCGGTTCTGGTGTCGCTGGCCTTCATGCCGATCCTTCTGGCTGACACGCCAGCCCCCACCTTCGACGACGTGCAACGGATGAGCTTCCGGCGGCTGTTCGCCACCTCGCCGCTGGGCTGTGCGGGGATGCTGCTGACGGGGGGGATTTATGCGGGGATGTTCGGGATGGCCTCGGTCTGGGGGGCGATGCGGGCGCTGACCTTCGGGCAGATCGCGGCCTTTGGGGCGGCCTTGTATATCGGCGGGCTGGTGCTGCAATATCCGATCGGCTGGGCGTCAGACCGGATGGACCGGCGCGTGCTGATCATGGGGCTGGCCATGGCGGGGGCGGTGCTGATGGGGGTGGCAACCTTTGTGCAACTGCCCTTCACGATGATCCTGCCCGTCGCCCTGCTGCTGGGCGGCATCATCAACCCTTTGTATTCGCTGCTGATCGCCCTGACCAATGACTACCTCAGCAAAGAGGACATGCCGGGCGCCTCGGCCGGGCTGATCTTCCTGAACGGGTTTGGCGCGATCTTCGGCCCCTTGGTGTCGGGCTGGTTCATGGGGCAGATCGGGCCGGGAGGGTACTTCCTGTTCCTTGGCCTGCTGTTCGTGGCGCTGGCCGCCTATGCCGCATGGCGGATCAGCCGCAGATCCGGCCCGGCCGGTCAAGCCAGCTTCACCGGCCTGTCACCCAATGCCTCGTCCTTGGCAGTAGGTGCTGTGATGGAGCTGGACCCGCGCCGCAGTCGTGCCGGGTGACTGGCCTGGCAGACTGGCCTGGCAGACTGGCCTGGCAGACGGCACTGTTGATTGCGAAGCGGTGGCGAACCTGTCACCTTGACCCAAAGGGAGACGCGCATGGATGATCCGGTTGACGTTCTGGATTTCTGGCTGGGAACGGTGGGTCCCGATGGCTGGTACAAGGGCGGCGAGGATCTGGACGCCATGTGCCGCGATGCTTTCCTTGACCTTTGGCAGGCCGCAAAGGACGGTGGGCTTGATCATTGGGTGGACGGGGCGGTGGGCACGCTGGCGTTCCTGATCCTGACCGACCAATTGCCGCGCAACATGCACCGTGGCACGGCGGATGCCTTTGCCACCGACGCCTTGGCGCTGGCCGCCGCCCGCAAGGCGCTGGACGAGGGCTGGGACATGGACGCGCCCGAACCGGAACGACAGTTCTTCTACATGCCCTTCGAACACTCTGAAAACGCCGCCGATCAGGCCCGCGCCGTGCGCCTGATGGAGGAACGTCTGCCATCTGACCCCGAAATGGCCCTGCACGCCCGCGCCCATCAAGAGGTCATCGCGACGTTCCACCGCTTCCCCGGCCGCAACACAGCGCTTGGCCGCACCTCGACCTTGCAGGAAGACGCGTTCCTCGCCGAGGGTGGCTACGGTGCCGTGGTTGAAACGCTTTCAACCAGCCATGCAAAACCCGCATAGGGCCACGGCGGGCGCGGCGTTGCAGGCCTTTCCAAGATAGTTTAATGCCAAACTACTTTTTCACGGGAGGAAAAGATGGCTGCCCATACCTTCGACGTCGTAGTGATTGGTGCCGGACCCGGCGGTTATGTGGCGGCGATCCGCGCTGCACAGCTTGGCCAGAAGGTGGCAATAGTTGAGCGCGAGAACCTTGGCGGCATCTGCCTGAACTGGGGCTGCATCCCGACAAAGGCGCTTTTGCGCAGTGCCGAGGTGTTTCACCTGATGCACCGGGCCAAGGAATTCGGCCTTGCCGTCACGGGGGCCAGCTTTGATCTGGATGCCGTGGTGGCGCGCTCGCGTGGGGTGGCCAAGCAATTGTCGGGCGGTATTGGCCACCTGATGAAGAAAAACAAGATCACGGTGTTCATGGGCAACGCGACGCTGCCCAAGGCCGGTCTGGTCTCGGTTGCGTCTGACAAAGGCACGGATGAACTGACCGCCAAGGCCATCGTCCTTGCCACCGGTGCACGCGCCCGCGAACTGCCGGGGCTTGAGGCGGACGGCGATCTGGTCTGGACCTATCGCCACGCCTTGCAGCCGAAACGGATGCCCAAGCGGCTGCTGGTGATTGGATCGGGAGCCATCGGCATCGAATTTGCCAGCTTCTTCAACACCTTGGGCGCAGATACCACGGTGGTGGAGGTGATGGACCGTGTGCTGCCAGTGGAAGACGCCGAGATTTCAGCTTTCGCCAGGAAGGCATTTCTCAAGCAGGGGATGAAGATCCTTGAAAAGACGACGGTGAGGAAGCTTGACCGCCTACCCGGCAAGGTTGTCGCCCACCTGGAAGCGGCCTCTGGCACGACGACGCAGGAATTTGATACGGTCATTTCGGCTGTCGGCATCATCGGCAATATTGAAAACCTTGGGCTGGAGGCGCTGGGCGTCAAGATCGACCGCACCCATGTGGTGACGGATGAATTTTGCCGCACCGGCATTCCGGGGCTTTATGCGATTGGCGATATCGCGGGCGCACCATGGCTGGCGCACAAGGCCAGCCATGAAGGCGTCATGGTGGCAGAACTTATAGCGGGTCTGCATCCGCATGCCGTCAAGCCCGGATCGATCGCCGGTTGCACCTATTGCCATCCGCAGGTTGCCTCGGTTGGCATGACAGAACAGAAGGCCAGGGACGCGGGCTTTACCATCAAGGTCGGCCATTTCCCCTTCATTGGCAATGGCAAGGCGATAGCACTTGGTGAGACGGAAGGCATGATCAAGACCGTGTTCGACGCCAAGACCGGCGAATTGCTGGGTGCCCATATGATCGGCGCGGAAGTCACTGAACTGATCCAGGGGTATGTCATCGGCCGCCAGCTGGAGACGACGGAAGAAGACCTGATGAACACTGTCTTCCCGCACCCGACCCTGTCAGAGATGATGCACGAATCGGTTCTGGACGCTTACGGACGCGCGCTCCACATCTGAGGCCCGAGTTTTCGGCGAAAATTCCAAAAGCAGGGGGCCTCGGCGCCCCCAGCCGCGCAAGGCTTTGCGCGGCGTTTTTCACGAAAACCTTCCCCTGGAAGGTTTTCCGGGCGATCATCGGCCCCGAGGATATTTGGGCAAATATGAAAGGGCTTGGCGTGCGCAGTCTTCTGACCATTCTGGCCCTGTGGTGTGCGGGCCTTGGGGCTTCGGCGCAGTTCGGTAAGATTTCCGTAGCTTATAGGGCGCTTGGTGCGGCTTACCCGGCAGAGGCGGGGGTGTGGATCGGGCTTATGGTTTCCATCGCCGGGATGGTGGGGCTGGTCTTTGGCACCATTGCCGGGCTGGTGGTGACGCGGGTTGGTGCACGGCGGGCGATCCTTGTGGCGCTGGTGCTGGGCGCTGCGGTGTCTTTGGTCGAATCCTTTCTGCCGCCCTATCCCGTGATGATGCTGGCCCGCGTGCTGGAGGGGGCCTCGCATCTGGCCATCGTGGTTGTCGGCCCCACGGCGATTGCGGCCGCGGCACCGGTCTATCGGCAGGGGGCGGCGCTGACGCTGTGGTCAAGCTTCTTCGGGCTGACCTATGCCGTGCTGGCATGGTTGGGGCCGGGAATATTGGACAGCTACGGCATCGCGGGCCTGTTCCGGTTGCATGCGCTTTGGTTGCTGGCCTGCACTGCAGCGCTTTGGCCGCTGATGCCTGCGGATGTGAAGCCGGCCGTTGCCACCGGGCAGGGCGGGCTATGGGCGCAGCACTGGCAGATCTATGCCTCGCCCTATGTCGCGGCCCCTGCCACCGGGTTCGTTTGTTATACGGTGACTTATGTGGCGGTTCTGACCTTGCTGCCTGCCACCTTGGGCGCGTGGGGGCACTTCGCCGCGGTGGCGATGCCGTTGGCGTCAATCGGGGTCAGTCTGACGCTTGGGGTCTGGCTTTTGGGCCGCTTCACCGCCGTGCGGCTGGTCGAGGCGGGGTTTGCGGTTGCGGCACTGGCTGCTGTGGGCATGTGGGTTTTCTGGGGCCAGGATGCCACGATTGGCGCGGCCCTGTTGCTGGCGGCCAGCTTGGGCATCGTGCAGGGGGCCAGCTTTTCGTCCATCCCGCAGTTGAACCCCAAGCCGCAAGACCGGGCGCGGGCGGCGGGGGCAATCGCGCAACTGGGCAATCTGGGCACCACAACCGGGACGCCCTTGCTGGCTTACCTGATGCAAAAGGCCGGGGTGACCGGCCTTGCGCTGTTCCTGATTGGCTTTTTCCTGCTGGGCCTTGGCATCCACCTGCTGCAAGCCCGGCGCAGGCTTACACGCGGGTAACCGGCCCGCCCGCCTTCACCCAAGCGGCAAAACCGCCCAGGTTGATCGCCTGATATCCCAGTCGCTGCAAGCCCTGCACCGCCATGCCAGACCGCCCGCCCGAGGCGCAGAACACCGCCACCGTCTTGTCCTTGAAGCGTTTGTCGAAATCCGGTCCCTTCGGATCAGCCTTCATGTCAATCAGCGCGACGGGAATATGGATCGCCCCCTTGGCAGTGCCAGAGGCTTGCAACTCGGCCCTTTCGCGTACATCGACCAGAAGCACCTCATGCGAGGCGACTTTGGCTATCACATCCTTGAGGGTCATTTGCGGCTGAGCCGGGGCGGAACGCAGGAACTTGAACATCAGGCGGGCCTTTCGCTTGGGTGGTTCATATATATTCAAATAATTGAATTTGTAAGGCCTTTCCAGAAGATTTTCACTCGCAGCGTCAGGTTCACACTTCGTTCACTTTTTCCGGTTGGAAAGCCCGGCGTTCCGCCCTATCTTGGGTGTCTTGGTGGGGTGTGGCATGGCTGAGCAGAAGTTCATTGAAGTGCGCGGCGCGCGCGAGCACAATTTGAAGAACGTGGATGTCGATATTCCGCGCGATCAGTTCGTGGTCATCACCGGGTTGTCGGGGTCCGGCAAGTCCTCGCTGGCGTTTGACACGATCTATGCCGAGGGGCAGCGGCGCTATGTCGAAAGTCTGTCGGCCTATGCCCGGCAGTTTCTGGATATGGCGGGCAAGCCGGATGTCGACCACATCTCGGGCCTTTCCCCTGCGATTTCGATCGAACAGAAGACCACCTCGAAGAACCCGCGTTCCACCGTGGGGACCGTGACCGAGATCTATGACTACCTGCGCCTGCTGTTCGCCCGCGTCGGCATCCCCTATTCCCCCGCCACCGGCCTGCCGATCACCGCGATGCAGGTGCAGGATATGGTCGATGCCGTGATGGCGATGGAGGAGGGCAGCCGCGCCTATCTGGTGGCGCCCATCATTCGCGACCGCAAGGGTGAATACAAGAAAGAGTTCCTTGATCTGCGCAAGCAAGGCTTCCAGCGCGTCAAGGTCGATGGCGCCTTCCACGATCTGGAAGACCCGCCGAGCCTGGACAAGAAGCTGCGCCATGACATTGACGTGGTGGTGGACCGGATCGTGGTGAAGGAGGGTCTGCAACAACGTCTCGCCGACAGCTTCCGCACCGCGCTGAACCTCGCCGATGGCATCGCCGTCATTGAAACCGCCCCGGCAGAGGGCGACGGCACCCGCATCACCTATTCCGAGAAATTCGCCTGCCCGGTGTCAGGCTTCACCATCGCCGAGATTGAGCCCCGCCTGTTTTCCTTCAACGCCCCCTTCGGCGCCTGCCCGGTCTGTGATGGCTTGGGAATGGAGTTGTTCTTCGACGAACGCCTTGTGGTGCCCGATCAAAGCCTGACGCTTCAGCAAGGGGCTATCGCACCTTGGGCCAAGTCCAAGTCCCCCTATTTCACCCAGACCATCGACGCGATGGCCATCCACTACGCCTTTGACAAGAAGAAGAAGTGGAAAGACCTGCCCGACAAGGTGAAAGAGGTTTTCCTGCGCGGTTCCGGTGGCGAAGAGATCGAGTTTCGCTATGACGAGGGCGGCCGTATCTACACCGTCAAGCGCATCTTCGAAGGCGTCATCCCCAACATGGAACGCCGCTACAAGGAAACCGACTCGACCTGGTCGCGCGAGGAGATGGAGCGCTTTCAGAACAACCGCCCCTGTGGCACCTGCCACGGCTACCGCCTGCGGCCCGAGGCGCTGGCGGTGAAGATCGCGGGCCTGCATGCCGGTCAGGTCGTGCAGATGTCCATTCAAGAGGCGCATGACTGGATCGGTTCGGTCCCGCAGACCCTGACCGGTCAGCAGAACGAAATCGCCCGCGCCATCCTGAAGGAAATCCGCGAGCGTCTGGGGTTTCTGGTCAATGTCGGCTTGAACTACCTGACGATGAGCCGCAATGCCGGGACGCTTTCCGGCGGCGAAAGCCAGCGTATCCGGCTGGCGTCACAGATTGGGTCCGGCCTGACCGGCGTTTTGTACGTGCTGGACGAGCCTTCCATCGGCCTGCATCAGCGCGACAATGACCGCCTCTTGACCACGCTGAAAAACCTGCGCGATGCGGGCAACACGGTGCTGGTGGTCGAACATGACGAAGATGCCATCCGTGAGGCCGACTATGTCTTTGACATGGGGCCGGGGGCGGGGGTGCATGGCGGGCACGTGATCTCTCGCGGCACTCCGGCAGAGATCATGGCGGACGGTGCCAGCCTGACCGGGCAGTATCTGTCGGGCAAGCTGGCGATCCCGGTGTCCAAAGTGCGGCGCAAGGGCAATGGCAAGAAGCTGACGGTGGTGAATGCCACCGGCAACAACCTGAAAAATATGACGGCGGAATTTCCGCTGGGTATGTTTGTCTGCGTGACCGGCGTGTCAGGCGGCGGCAAGTCAACGCTGACGATTGAGACGCTGTTCAAGAATGCCGCCGTGCGCCTGAACGGCGCGCATGAAACGCCAGCGCCGTGTGAGACGATCAAGGGGTTTGAACACCTCGACAAGGTCATCGACATTGACCAGCGCGCGATTGGCCGGACACCTCGTTCAAACCCCGCCACCTATACCGGCGCTTTCACGCCGATCCGTGACTGGTTCTCGGGCCTGCCAGAGGCTAAAGCCCGTGGTTATCAATCCGGCCGCTTCAGTTTCAACGTAAAAGGTGGCCGGTGTGAAGCCTGTCAAGGCGACGGTGTCATCAAGATCGAGATGCACTTCCTGCCGGATGTCTATGTGACGTGTGAGACCTGCAAGGGCCACCGCTACAACCGCGAGACTTTGGAAATAAAGTTCAAGAACAAGAGCATAGCTGACGTTCTTGATATGACTTGCGAAGACGCCGCCCAGTTCTTCCAGGCGGTTCCTGCGATCCGCGAAAAGATGGATGCTTTGTGCGAAGTGGGTCTTGGCTACATCAAGGTCGGTCAGCAAGCCACCACCCTGTCAGGCGGCGAGGCGCAGCGGGTCAAACTTTCCAAGGAACTATCCCGCCGCGCCACCGGCAAGACGCTGTATATCCTCGACGAACCCACCACTGGCCTGCACTTCGACGATGTGCGCAAACTGCTGGAGGTGCTGCACTCCCTCGTGGATCAGGGCAATACGGTCGTGGTGATTGAACACAACCTGGACGTCATCAAAACCGCCGACTGGCTGATTGACATCGGCCCCGAGGGCGGCGACGGCGGCGGCGAGATCGTGGCTGTGGGTACGCCAGAGCAGGTGGCGAAGGTTGAGGCATCCCATACCGGGCGGTACCTGAAGCCGATGCTGGCGACGGCGAAGCGGCTGGCGGCGGAATGACCCTTAAGCCGTGCGCGTTGGCGTGCGGCTTTCGAACCACCGAAACATCAGCACGATCAGCCCGGTGATCACCATATAAACGACGGCCAGCAGCAGCAGCGGTTCGTAAATGATGAAAGTGTCCTGGCGGATCCGGCCCGTCACGGCGTAGATCTCCATGATGGTGATGGTTGACACCAAGGGCGTCGATTTCAGCTGCGACACGGTTTCCCCGCCCAGCGTCGGCAGCACGCGCTGCAAGGCCTGCGGCAGCCAGATGCGGCGGAACATGGTGAAGGCAGGCATGCCCATCGACTTTGCCGCCTCCAACTGGCCATGCGGCACACCCTTGAAGGCGCCGCGCATCACCTCGCCCTCATAACCCGCCACTGACAGCGACAGAGCCACCACCGCGAAGGGCCAGGCTTGCCGCAGGTAGGGCCAAAGCGCGGAATCCTTGAGCCATGGAATCGACGGGAACAACGAGCCCAACCCATAGTACAGCAGCCACAACTGCATCAGCAGCGGGGTGCCGCGAATGACAGTGCAGAACACCCGGGCGGGGGTGGCCAGATACCACGGGCCAGCGGCCTGTGCGAAGCCGATCGGGATGGCAAGCACCATGCCCACGCTCATCGTCACCACCAGAATCCAGATCGTGCGCCAAATGCCTTGCGCGATCAGTAGCTGATATTTCGGATTGGCCAGCCACGACCAGTTCAGCGACACCACGCACCACGTCACCAAGGCGGCGGCGACCAATATCAGCACGATGCGGTGCGGCTTGAAGAAATCCTTCATCAGCCCCTCACATCGCGCTGGCCGCGCCGGGCCCATTTCTCAATCCGCCCGATCAGGAAGGTCGAGGTCAGCGAGATCAGCAGGTAAAGCCCCATGGCCGCCGGATAGAACACGAAGAACGCCTTTGTGGTGGCCGAGGCCTGAAAGGTCGCCTTGGTCAGTTCAGAAAAGCCGATGACAGCCAGCAAAGCGGTGTCCTTGGTGGCGTTCAGCCACAGGTTGGCCAGTCCCGGCAGGGCGTTCGCAGTCATCAGGGGCAGGATGATGCGGCGCGCCACAACGCCGGAAGGCATACCCATCGCCCGGGCAGCCTCGATCTGGCCGGCGGGCACAGCAAGGATGCCGCCGCGTAAAACCTCGGTCTGGTAGGCGCCTTGCACGACGCCCAGAACCACGATGCCGGTGATGATGGGCGAAATCTGGATACGGGCATAGCCCCAGGACAGCAGCGCCTCGTTCAACAGGCCGGTGAAGGCGTAGAACAGGATCAAGATCAGCACCAGTTCCGGCACCGCCCGGACGATGGTGGTGTAGACGCCCAACAAATCCTTGGTGACCGGCCCGCCGTACAGTTTGCCAAATGCACCGCAGATGCCGATGGCAAAGCCAAGCGCATAGGCACCAAGGGCAATGACAACTGAATTGCCCAGGCCCCAAAGCAGGGTTGCCCCCCACCCGCACTCACCAAAGCCCAATAGCTCCAGTGCGGGTATCTGTGCGGGGGGGGGGCAGGTCATTACTTGTCAGAGCCGAAGATGTCAGAGCTGAAGTATTTCGCGGTGATCGCGGCATAGGTGCCATCGGCACGGATCGCCTTGATCGCCGCGTTCAGCTTGGGCAGCAGCGGGTCGCCCTTGCGCAAACCGAAGCCCACGCCTCGGCCCAGAATTTCCGGATCATCGGCGACATTGCCTTCGCTTTCGCAGCAGGCCTTGCCCGCATCAGACGACAGGAACGCGTCCAGTGCGATGCTGTCGGCCATGCCCGCATCAATCCGGCCAGCCGCAAGGTCCTGATTCTGTTCGTCCAGCGTCTGGTAGGTTTTGATTTCGGCGGCGGTGGGCGCAAAATACTTCTGGGCATAGGCTTCATGCGTGGTCGAGACCTGCACGCCGATGATTTTGCCCGCCAGACCTTCCGGTGTGGGCTTCAGGCCCGAACCCTTGGCCGCGACGATCATCGCCGGGGTGTTGTAATAGTGGTCCGAGAAGTCGATAGTTTTGGCGCGTTCCGCCGTGATCGACATCGAAGACATGATCACGTCGATCTGGCCAGAGGTCAGGGCCGGAATGATACCGTCCCAAGCGGTGGGTGTGATCACGCAGTCAAGGGCGGCCTGCTTGCAGATCGCCGCCATGAAGTCGACTTCCCAGCCAACCCAGTTACCTGCCGCGTCGGGCGAGGTGAAGGGCGGATAGGGCTCTGCCGCAACACCGATCTTCAGCGGGGCGGCAGCTACGGCAGTGCCGAGGGCCAAAGCGGCCACTGCGGCGAGGACGAGTTTCTTCATTTCAGTCTCCTGGTTGGTCGGTTGGCCCGAGGGTCCTTTGTCAGCCCACGGTTTTCAGAAATTGCTTCAGACGGTCGGATTTCGGCGCGCCGAACAGCTGTTCGGGCGGGCCTTCCTCTTCAATGACGCCGTTATGCAGGTAGATGACATGGGTGCTGACTTCACGGGCAAACCGCATCTCGTGCGTTACCAGAATCATCGTGCGGCCTTCGTCGGCCAGCCCCTTGATGACCTGCAACACCTCACCCACCAGTTCGGGGTCAAGCGCCGAGGTCGGCTCGTCAAACAACATGGCCTTGGGGTTCATGCACAAAGCCCGCGCGATGGCGGCGCGCTGCTGCTGGCCGCCGGACATGAAGGCCGGGAAAGCATCCTCTTTCTCGGCCAGACCCACGCGCTTCAGCAGGGCACGGGCGCGTTCAATCGCCTCGTCCTTGGGCACCTTCAGGACGTGGACCGGCACCTCGATCAGGTTTTCCAGCACGGTCTTGTGGGTCCAGAGGTTGAAGTTCTGAAACACCATGCCAAGGCTTTGCCTGGCCTTTTCCAACTGCCGCTTGTTGGCGGCATGACCATCGGCCTTCATCACCATCTTCTCGCCGCCGATTTCAATCTCGCCACCCGAGGGGGTTTCCAGAAAGTTGATGCAGCGCAGCATGGTCGACTTGCCCGAGCCCGAGCCGCCGATGATGGCCACCACATCCCCCTCACGCGCGGTCAGGGACACGCCCTTAAGCACCTCCAGCGGGCCGAAGGACTTGCGAAGTCCGCTGACTTGAATGGCAATGGGCTGTGACAACCCTGTATTTCCCCGTTCCGGCATGTGGTTTCGTCGCTTGTTTTCCTGATGTGACCCAGCGGCGCGCGATTGTGCAAGCGAATAATTTTTAGCCGCCGCGGGAAGCGCCTATTCCAGATTGGTATGCCGGGTGCGCATAGTTTCCATGCTTTCCGCCAGCCGGGGCCGCAACGCCAGCACCAGAAGTTCAAAAATCAGGAACATCGCCCCTTCAAAAACCGATCCCATCGGCAGAACTGACGTAAGGGCACTTTGGTCGCGCGCCATGGTCTGCACGGGAATCACCAGCGTCAGGTCGGCGGCCTGCGGATCTGGGCCGTCCGGTTCCGCCGTGATGCAGGCAACCTGAGCCCCGGCCTTGCAAGCCTGCCCGATCAAAGCCGCCACGGTCGACAGCGTGCCGGGGCCGCTGGACACCAGAAACAAATCGCCCGCACCGACCGGAGGGCAGGACATATCGCCCTGGCAGTGCACATCGCAGCCCAGATGATACAGCCGCATCGCCAGCGCCCGCATCATCAGCCCCTCACGTCCGCAGCCGTAGGCGACAATGCGGCGGGCATTGGCTATCGCCTCGACCAGCGCGGCAAATTCGGCCTCTGATACCGTGGCACAACCGGCGCGCAGTTCCTCGGCGGCCTCGGTGGCAAGGCTGGCGAGGGTCATTTCGTGGTCCAATGCACATCGCAGCCCTGGACGGTGATGCCGTGATGGGTGACAGCTTCGGCATTGTAGTTGATCAGGAAGGTCACATCGCCCGCCCTGCGGCGGCGCAGGCCTTCCGGCATGACTTGGATGGCAAGACCCTCGGCAGTGCACAGCCCGGCCAGAATCCGGTCCGCCGCCGCATCATCGGGCCAGCCGCACAGGTAGTGCAGCTTGCCGGCCTTTACCACGGCGGGGAAGCCGTCTTGCGTGGTTTCAACCGCCACGCCCTCCAGCTTTTCGCGCCAGTGCTTGAAGGCGCCGCCTTGGGTCAGGGGCACGGTCACGTCCGGCGGGAAGCTTTCGACCCGCATCACCTTGGCGTCCAGTCCGGGCAGGTTGGGGGGCAGGGGAACCGGGATGGCAAACTCTGACGTCTTGGCATTGGCGCGCGGGCCGATGAGGCTGGTGCCTTCGTAGGTCTTCAACGCCCCAAGCAATTCGGGCGACAGCGTGGCGACACCCGGGGCCAGCACCAGCTTGTAGTCCGACAGATCGCCCGTGTCGGGCGGCAGGATGTCGACATCCAGACCCAACCGGCGCAGGCCACGGTACAGGTCAAACGCCATGCGGAAATAGCTGAAATCGCGGCCCTGCGGTTGCGTCGTCCAGACCCAATCTGACGCATAATCAAACACCAACGCCACCTGCGCTTGCGTGTGCTGCACATCGGGCAGGCCCGCCAGTTCCAGCGCAACCTTCGCCACCTCGTCATGCGCGGGCGCAGGTTCGCTGTCAGGCCGCAGCAACCCTGCGTGCATCGCCTCTTGCGCGAACGGAGCCTGCCGCCAGCGGAAATAGCAGACCGCCTCGGCCCCATGCGCGAAAGCTTCCCACGCCCAAAGCCGGGCCATGCCGGGCAGCGGGTCGGGGTTCCACGGTGCCCAGTTCACCGGGCCGGGCTGCTGTTCCATGATCCACCAGCGGCCCCGGCCGACAGCGCGATACAGGTCGTGGTGGAAGGCCTGAAAGTCCGGGTCACCCTGCCGCAGGAAGCGGCGCTTTTGTTCGGGGCTTGCTGCAACCCGGTCGCCCAGAAAGCCTATCGGATAAGCGTCCCACGAGGCGATATCAAGGTCGGCCCCAAGCGTGAAATGGTCAAAATCCGTGACTTGCCCCATATAGTTGTGGGCAATCGGTGCTGCGCAATAGCGGCGCAGGATATCGACCTGCACCTTGTTGAAGGCCACCACCTCGTCACTCGCAAAGCGGCGGAAGGCCATGACATGGGCCGGGTTCGCCTCGGTCACGGTCAGGTTGGGCAGCGCTATCTCGGCGAACGAGGTGTATTCCATCGACCAGAACACATTGCCCCAAGCCCGGTTCAGGGCGTCAACCGACTGGTACTTCTGTGCCAGCCAAGTCTGGAACCCCACCAAAGCCGCCGCCGAATAGCTGTGCACCGTTTTGTGACAGGCATATTCGTTATCGGTCTGCCACGCCGCCACATGGGGGTTTTTCCCATAGCGTACAGCCAGTTCGGTGACGATCTTCGCGCACTCGGCCCGGTAGCCCGGATGGCTGAAATCATAGTGCCTGCGCGAGCCAAACCCCCGGACATGCCCCTTGTCATCCACTGGCAGCATATCGGGATGCCTGGTGATCATCCAGCGCGGCGGGGTGGCGGTGGGGGTGCCCAACACCACCTTCAGTCCCTTGGAGCCAAGGATTTCAATCGCCCGGTCCAGCCAGCCCCAATCGTATTGGCCAGCCACAGGCTCCATCCGGCTCCACGCGAATTCGCCGATCCGCACCCATGTCAGGCCAAGGGCGGCCATGCGCGAGGCGTCAGACCCCCAGACCGCTTCATCCCATTGTTCGGGATAGTAGCAGACGCCCAAGCCCCGCTTCATGCCAGAAACCGCGGTTCGGGCAGGCCTTGGGCCACGTTTTCCGCAAAGAACACCTTGCCCGCGTCAGGATAGGCGGCGCGCGCCTCGTCGGACATGCCTTCAAGGGCGGTGGTGCAGAACAAAGTGGTCAGGTTCGGCCCGCCAAAAGCCGGGCAAGAGGTGTGAGGCGCATCAAACTTGACCTCGCGCAGATAGTCGCCAGCGGGGGAATAGGCCGCCACCCGGCCCAGACCCCATTGCGCATTCCAGAAATTGCCGTTCGCGTCGATTGTCGCGCCATCGGGGTAAATTTCGGTTCCCTTGAAGTCCAGAAACACCGACCGTTCGCCGACCGGCCAACCGTTTTCGTCCAAGGCAACCTTCCAGACGGTTTGCTCTGCCGTGTCAGCGTAATATCCAATCGTGCCGTCGGGCGAAAAGCAGATGGCGTTCGGGATCGTGATGTCACGGACCAAAGTGCGCACCTCGCCCTTGTACAGCCGGTAGATGCAGCCCTTGCCCTGACGATCCGCCGGGTCCTTGCCCATCGTGCCGATCCAGAAGCCGCCCTGCCGATCTGCCCGCCCGTCGTTGGACCGGTTGTCAGGCTTGTCGGCCTCCAGTTCCATCAGTTCCATCGCGGCGTGTTCGTCGAGGGCGTAAAGCACAAGGCTGCGTTCTCCGGCCACCAGAATGACGTCATCAGCCACCCAAGCCGCCGCCGACACATATTGCGGAAACTTCCATGACACGGCATCGTTGCCGGTCCGGCTAAGCAGGCGACCGTCCAGGATGTCAAACCACAGGAACACCTGACGTTCGGGGTGCCAGAAGGCCCCTTCACCCAGTTCGCAGCGGCGGGAATCGTGAACCATGCTCATGCTTTGGCCTCATCAAATGCGGCGACGATTGCGGCGGCGCGGGCGGCGATGTCAGGAACCGACAGGCCGGGGGTGTAAAGCGCGGTGCCGATGCCAAAGCCGTCAGCGCCCGCCTTGAACCATTGCGCGAAGTTGTGCGCCCCTGCACCGCCCACCGCGTAAACCTGGGTGCCCTTGGGCAGCACGGCGCGCATCGCCTTGACGCCCTCGGGGCCAATCAGGCTGGCCGGGAAGATTTTCAATCCATCCGCCCCGGCCTTCAGTGCGGCAAAACACTCGGTCGGGGTCATCACCCCGGGCCAGGACGCCAGCCCCCGCGCCTTGGTGGCGGCAATGATCTCGGGGTCGCAGTTGGGCGAGACGATCAGGGTGCCGCCGGCATCCTGCACCTCGGCCACGTCCTTGACGGTCAGAACCGTGCCAGCGCCAATTTCGGCATGGTGACCGAAAGCCTTGGCCATGGCTGCGATCGAGGCCAAGGGATGGGGAGAGTTCAACGGCACTTCGATGCGGGTGATGCCAGCGGCGATCAGCGCTTCGGCGGCGGGCACGGCCTCGGCGGGGGTGATGCCGCGCAGGATGGCGATAAGGTTGCGCCGGTTTTCAGAAGGGTGAAGAGTCATGATTTCAGCTTTGCATGAAGGGCGGACAGGCCCGCGAGGGTGCAGGCCGTGGCGTCAAGACGGTCAGTCTTCAGGCCCTGATGCGACAGGGCGCGGGCGTAAGAGGCGGCAAGGGCCTCGGCCCCGATCAGCTTGACCTCCTGGCCCAGCCAATAGGGCTTGGCGCCAGCCAGTTCGATGCCGATCAGCAGGCCCGACAGGCGGGACCGGGCTTGTGGTGCTGTCAGGCCATGCAGCAAGCCTTCAGCGCGCAACGAGAACAGACGGGCTGCGATGCGGTCGGGGCGCGACAGGGCGTCGGACAGGCCTTCATCAAAGGCGCCGTCGTCCCAGCCCTCGACGTTGAGCGAATGGCGCAGGACGGACCCTGTGGACAGAAGGGCAAACAACTCGCCGGTCATGTAGGTCTGGAAGGACACCACCTCTCCGGCCGAGACCTGCGCCCATTTGGAATGGGTGCCGGGCAGGCAGAAGACGCCGTCGAAATCGGGGTGCAGGGCAAGCGCACCCGCCAGTTGGGTTTCCTCGCCCCGCATCACGTCGGCGGGCCGGTCCTGTGACAGACCGGGGGCGATGCGCACATCAAGGCGGGGGTCGTGGGTGGCCACCAGCGTCAGGCCCGCCGGATCGGTGGGGGTGCAGGGAACAGAGCGATATTTGGCCTCAAGCCAGCCCTGCCGGGCGCCAACCATGCCGCAGGCGAGAATCAGGGTGCGGGTCACCAGCCACGGGCTTACCAACTCCAGCAGGGCCGCCTCGAACTCTTCCGGCTTCAACTTGCCCATGCCCTTGGTCGATTCCGCATGGGTAAGGATTTTATCCGCATCCATCGACCACGCCCGCAGGTTTGACGTGCCCCAATCGACGGCGATCCAGTGTGCGGCCATTTCATCCCCCTCGGTTGGCCCGAGTTTTGCCCTTTCCTGACCGCAGGTGCAATTGCCGGTTTTGCCAAATTGCTTCCGGCTTTTGCAGATGGCCTACGAAAGCGGCAGCAGGGTCTGCGGTGCAGTCTGGCGCTATCGCCAGAGATGCTCTGGACCTAACGCGTTGCTTGAGGAAGGCGGATAATACATTTCATGTCGTGACGGATGCCACGCTGTGGCCCCGGTCCGATTCGCATATTCCAACGGCGCTTTGCAGGAGACCCGAATGAACACGATGACCAATGACCTGAGCGGCGTTGTCGCAGCCGACCGTGCCCATGTCTGGCACCACTTAAGCCAGCACAAGCAGTATGAAACCATTGACCCCCGCGTGATTGTCGAAGGCAAGGGCTTGAGGGTCTGGGATGCCAAGGGCAAGGAATATATCGACGCGGTGTCGGGCGCGGTCTGGACGGTCAACGTGGGCTATGGCCGCGAGTCGATTGCCAAGGCGGTGGCGGACCAGTTGGTCAAGATGAACTACTTTGCCGGATCGAACGGCACCGTGCCGGGGGCGCTGTTCGCCGAAAAGCTGATCACCAAGATGCCGGGGCTTACCCGTGTCTACTATTCCAATTCGGGTTCGGAAGCGAACGAGAAGGTCTACAAGATGGTGCGCCAGATCTCGCACCGGCACCATGCCGGCCGCAAGAACAAGATCCTGTACCGCGAGCGTGACTATCACGGCACCACGATCGGCACGCTGGCTACTTCGGGTCAACTGGAACGGGCGATGCAGTATGGCCCCTATCCGGACGGCTTCGTGATGGTGCCGCATTGCCTTGAGTATCGCAAACAGTGGGATGTGGCCAACTATGGCGAGCGGGCTGCCGATGCCATCGAAGAGGTCATTCTGCGCGAGGGCCCCGATACCATTGGCGCCCTGGTGCTGGAGCCGGTGACGGCAGGCGGTGGCGTGATTGTGCCGCCGGTGGGGTATTGGGAGCGGGTGCAGGAGATCTGCAAGAAGTATAACATCCTGCTGCACATTGACGAGGTCGTCTGTGGTGTGGGCCGCACCGGTACCTGGTTTGGCTATCAGCATTTCGGCATCAAGCCCGATTTCGTGACGATGGCGAAGGGTGTGGCCAGTGGCTATGCCGCGATTTCCTGCACCGTGACGACGGAAGAGGTCTTTGGCATGTTCAAGGACGATGCCTCGGACCCGCTCAGCTACTTTCGCGACATCTCGACCTTCGGTGGCTGCACGGCGGGGCCTGCGGCGGCGCTGGAGAACATGCGGATCATCGAGGACGAGAACCTCTTGGACAACACGCTGCGCATGGGGGCGCGGGTGATGGATAACCTGAACGCCTTGATGGAAAAGCATAAAGTCATCGGTGATGTTCGGGGCAAGGGTTTGTTTTGCGGCGCCGAACTGGTTGCCGACCGGGTCACCAAAGAGCCTGCGAACGAGAAAATGGTTGCCGCCGTCGTGGCCGACTGCAACGCCAACGGCGTGATCATCGGCATGACCAACCGGTCAATCCCCGGGCTGAACAACACGCTGTGCCTGTCGCCCGCGCTGATTGCCACGGCGGACGACATTGACGCCATCACAGGAGCGATTGACAACGCCCTGACCCGGGTCTTTGGCTGAACCGGCCTGATCTTGGCCAAAGAGCGGGGGTTTCACACCCCTGCGCCCGCGCCAAAGGGTGGAGGTTTCACCCCCCCGCATCCGGGCTAAAGAGCGGGCGCTTCACACTCCCGTGGGTTACTTGAGCCAGAATGAAAGGGGGCGCGGCTGGAAGGCTGCGCCTCTTGACTTTGCAGAGGGGCGGGGGGCCAATCGGCGGTCTGGAGGACCCCATGGCCACGATCCCGCCCGAGACTTTCGTGTTGCCAGCCGCCGAGCGTGGCAGTTTGCAGCAGCGCATCCGGCAGATGGTGACCGAGGGTGTGCTGTCGGGGCGGTTCAGGCCGGGGGCGAAGATGCCCTCGTCCCGGGGTTTGGCGGCGCATTTGCAGGTCAGCCGGTTGACGGTGACGCTGGCTTACGCGGAACTGGTGGCGCAGGAGTATCTGGCAGCTACGGGGCGGTCGGGTTATTTCGTGTCCGAGAATGCGCCCCTGGCGTCCGAGCTGCCCGCGCAGGCGGTTCGGGCCGAGGCTGCGGAGTTTGGCCGGATTGCGGGCCGGTTTTCCGGGCGGCGCGGGGTGGACCGGCCCGATGATTGGGAGCGGTATCCCTATCCTTTCATCTATGGGCAGGCGGATGCCAGCCTGTTTGACCATCAGAATTGGCGCTTGTGTGCCGTGCGCGCCCTTGGCCGGCGCGATTTTGCCGCTATGACGGCGGATTACTATGAACGCGAGGACCCGTTGCTGATTGAGCATCTGCTGCGCCAGATCCTGCCAAGGCGCGGGATTGCCGCGCGCGAGGATGAGGTGCTGCTGACCATGGGCGCGCAGAATGCGCTGTTCCTGACGGTGGCCTGTCTGCTTGGCCCGGGGCGGCGGGCTGCGATGGAAAATCCGGGTTACCCGGGCTTGCGGGCGATCCTTGGCGCTTCGGGCACCGAGGTGCTTTCGGTCGATGTCGATGCGGATGGCCTGCCGCCGGATGCCATTCCCAAGGGTGTCGATGTGGTCTTCACCACTGCCAGCCACCAATGTCCGACCAATGCCACCATGCCGGTGGAGCGTCGGCGCGCTTTGCTGGAGGCGGCGGGGCGGGACGGGTTTGTCATTGTCGAGGATGATTACGAGTTCGAGATGTCGTTCCTCAAGCCGGTCTCGCCTGCGTTGAAGTCCCTCGATGCCGAAGGCCGGGTGGTTTACACCGGATCGTTCTCGAAATCGGTGTTTCCGGGGATGCGGCTTGGGTATCTTGTTGGCCCGCCGGGGTTTATCCGCGAGGCGCGGGCGCTGCGCCTGATGTCGTTGCGGCATCCGCCGGGGCATATTCAGCGGACCATGGCGTATTTCCTGTCGCTGGGCCACTATGATACCCTGATCAACCGCATGCGCAGCGCCTTCCGCAAGCGCCGTCAGGTGATGGATGAGGCGATTGCCGCCCATGGCCTGACGGTTGCCGGGCAGGGCGGCTTTGGCGGCTCCAGCTTCTGGATGCGGGCGGCGGGCGATACCGAGGATCTGGCGGCCAGACTGCGCGCCGATGGCGTGCTGATCGAGCCGGGGCGGACCTTCTTTGATCCGGCGCGGGCGGACCCCTTCCATTACCGGCTGGGCTATGGCTCGATCCCGCAGGCCCGCATTGCCGAAGGCATAGCCCGGATTGCCGCCGCGATCGGGTAGTCGGTGGTAGGATGGGCAATCTGCCCATGCTGCGTGCCGGTCTGGGCTGCGAGTCAGGCTGGCCTTATGGCGGGCGGGCTACTGGACCTAAGACCCTTCCGCCCCCGGGGTTAGAACCCAACCCAAGCCTTGAAGGAGTACCGCCATGAAGATGACCACGGAAGAAGCTTTTGTCAAAACCTTGCAGATCCACGGCATTGAACATGTCTTCGGCATCATAGGCTCGGCCTTCATGCCGATTTCGGACATCTTCCCGAAAGCCGGCATCAGCTTTTGGGACTGCGCGCATGAAGGCTCTGGCGGGATGATGGCCGATGGCTTCACCCGCGCCTCTGGCCGGATGTGCATGATGATCGCACAGAATGGCCCCGGCATCACCAACTTCGTCACCGCTGTGAAGACCGCCTACTGGAACCACACGCCCTTGCTGCTGGTCACCCCGCAGGCTGCCAACAAGACCATCGGGCAGGGCGGTTTTCAGGAAGTCGAACAGATGGCGCTGTTCAAGGACATGGTCTGCTTTCAGGAAGAGGTCCGCGACCCCTCGCGCATGGCCGAAGTGCTGAACCGCGTTATCCAGAACGCCAAGCGCATGTCGGCCCCGGCGCAGATCAACGTGCCGCGCGATTATTTCACCCAAATCATCGACATTGACCTGCCTAGGGTGGTGGACTTCGAACGCCCCACCGGCGGCGATCACGCGTTGGCCGAGGCTGCGGCTTTGCTGTCCTCTGCCAAATTCCCGGTGATCCTGAACGGCGCGGGCGTGGTGCTGGCCGGGGCCATCCCGGCATCGATGGCCTTGGCCGAGCGTCTGGATGCGCCGGTCTGCGTCGGCTATCAGCACAACGATGCCTTTCCCGGCAGCCATCCGCTGTTTGCCGGACCCTTGGGCTACAATGGCAACAAGGCGGGTATGCAATTGATTGCGCAGGCCGATGTGGTGCTTTGCTTGGGCACCAGGCTCAACCCCTTCTCGACCCTTCCGGGCTATGGGCTCGACTACTGGCCGAAAGAGGCCAGGATCATTCAGGTTGATATCAATCCGGCGCGCATCGGATTGACCAAGAAGGTCACCGTGGGCATCGTCGGTGATGCCAAGGCGGTGGCGACGGGTATTCTGGCGCGTCTGGCTGACACGGCGGGCGATGCGGGCCGGACCGAACGCCGCGATCTGATTGGCCACACCAAATCCCGCTGGGCGCAGGAACTGGCTTCGATGGACCATGAACAAGACGATGTCGGCACCACTTGGAACAGCCGCGCCCGCGCCTCCAAGCCCGAATGGATGAGCCCGCGCATGGCGTGGCGTGCCATTCAGGCAAGCTTGCCGAAAGAGGCGATCATCTCGTCCGACATTGGCAACAACTGCGCCATTGGCAACGCTTATCCGACGTTTGAGGCGGGCCGCAAATATCTGGCACCGGGGCTGTTCGGGCCATGTGGTTATGGGATGCCGTCGGTCGTCGGTGCCAAGATCGGTTGCCCGGATGTGCCGGTGGTGGGCTTCTCGGGCGACGGCGCTTTCGGGATTGCCGTCACCGAACTGACGGCGATTGGCCGTAAGGAATGGCCTGCGATCACGCAAGTCGTGTTCCGCAACTACCAGTGGGGGGCGGAAAAGCGCAACTCGACCCTGTGGTATGACGACAACTTTGTGGGCACCGAACTGGACGAGGGCGTTTCCTACGCCGGCATCGCCAAGGCTTGCGGTCTGCAAGGTGTGGTCGCCCGCACGATGGAAGAACTGACCGAGGCTTTGCGCAAGGCCATCGACGACCAGATGAACCATGGCAAAACCACCCTGATTGAAGCCATGATCAATCAGGAACTTGGCGAACCCTTCCGCCGCGATGCCATGAAGAAGCCGGTCGAGGTCGCCGGGATTTCCAAGGCCGACATGCGGCCTCAGGTGGTGTGATGCGCTATGATCTGGCCATTGTCGGCGCTGGGATATTGGGGCTTGGCCACGCTTTGGCCGCCTCTCGCCGGGGCCTTTCGGTCATCGTGATTGACCGCGAGGCGCAGGCGATTGGTGCTTCGGTCCGCAACTTCGGCTTCGTTACGGTCACCGGCCAGCAGCAGGGCGATTGTTACCGTCGCGCCATGCGGTCCCGTGATGTGTGGCAAGAAGTGGCCCCCAAGGCCGGAATTGCGGTGGAACATCAGGGCCTTCTGGTCGTGGCACAGCGCCCCGAGGCGATGGCTTGTCTTGAGGCCTTCACCAAGACCGAGATGGGGCAGGGCTGTAATCTGCTGACCGCCGCCGAGACCGCCGCCCAGCACGGCGCGGTTCTTTCGGGCAATCGGGTCCAGGGCGCGCTCTGGTCGTCCCATGAACGCCGGGTGGAAAGCCGCCACGCCATTCCGAAACTGGCGACGTGGATAGAAAGCCTTGGCGTGACCTTTCTGCGCAAGACCTTGGTGAAAGAGGTGCAGAAGGGCCATGTCCTGACCACCGCTGGCGTGATTGAGGCCAGACAGGTCGTCGTCTGCCCCGGCGACGACATGCTGACCCTTTACCCCGATGTCATCGCCCGCCACCAGATCACCCGCTGCCGTTTGCACATGATGAAGGTGATGCCCGCGAGCCCGATCAAGCTGTCGGGATCGGTCATGTCGGACCAAAGCCTTGTGCGCTATCTTGGCTATTCTGAACTGCCCGAGGCTGACGCCATCAAGGCCCGCCTGCGTGCCGAACAGCCGCAGACGCTGGCGGAGGGCATTCACCTGATCGTCGTTCAGGGGTCCGACGGCGGCCTGATTGTCGGCGACAGCCACCACTACGAATGGTCGCCCTCGCCCTTCCAGCGGGCCGAAGTGGACGATCTGATCATGGAAGAACTGCATCAGGTCCTGAAGGTTCCCGGCGCGCAGATCACCGAGCGGTGGTCGGGCACTTATGCCTCTGGCCCCGAAACGATGATGCGCGAGGCGATTGACGATCAGACCCGTTTGGTCATCGTGACAAGCGGCACCGGGGCCAGCACCTCGTTCGCCATCGGCGAAGAAACCATTGACGAAATCTACGGGAGAGCATGATGCTGAAAGCGGCGGTATTTGACTGGGCGGGCACGGTAATCGACCATGGCAGTCAGGCGCCGATGGGGGTGTTTGTCAAAACCTTCAAGCAGTTCGGCGTTGATATCTCGGTGGCGGAAGCCCGAGGCCCGATGGGCATGGCCAAGCGCGACCATATCAAGACGCTGATGGCGCAGCCGCGGATTGCGGCGGCTTGGGCTGCGGCGCAGGGCGCTGCCCCGGATGAGGCGGCGATTGACCGGGTTTATGAGGTGTTTGTGCCGATGAACGTCGAAGCCGTCACCGACTTTTGCACCATGATCGAGGGGGCGGTGCCTGCGGTCAACCGGATGCGGGCGCGGGGCATGAAGATCGGCTCTACCACCGGCTACACGCGGTCTATCATGGCAAAGGTTCTGCCCTTGGCGCAGGCGCAGGGCTATCGGCCTGATAACCTGGTCTGCGCGGGTGATCTGGCTGAAGGTCGGCCCTCGGCCTTGATGATGTACCGGACCTTTCTGGACCTTGGCGTCTGGCCCGCGCATACGGTTGTGAAGGTTGACGACACTGGCGTCGGCATTGCCGAAGGGCTGAATGCGGGTTGCTGGACGGTGGCGGTTGCCGTGTCAGGCAATGCCTTTGGCCTGAACCCGGCCGAGACGGCGGCGCTGATACCTGCCGAATTTGCCACGATGAAAGCCGTCGCGTACGCCGACCTGCGCCGCACGGGCGCACATTATGTCATTGATTCCGTAGCAGATATCGACTGGGTTCTGGATGAGATCGAAGGACGCCTTGCACGTGGCGAGCGTCCGTGACGCTGAACCCGCTGACCTTGCCGTTTGACATGGGGCCGGGGGCTGCGGCCTTCATGGGGGTTGCGGTTCTGATCTCGGCCTTTGTGCGCGGCTATTCGGGGTTTGGCTTTTCGGCTTTGGTGATCGCCTCTTCCGGCCTTGTGACAAACCCTTTGCATTTCGTCGCCGTTGTGATGGTGTGCGAAGTGATGATGACCTTGCAAGCTTGGGCTAACGTCGGCCCCGATGTCGATTGGCGGCGGGTTGGGCTGTTGTCGGTGGGTGCTGCGATTGGGCTGCCGATGGGGCTTTGGGCGCTTACCTCCATTTCCGTCGATGCGGCGCGGGCGGTGATCAGCGCCTATGTGCTGTTCATGTGCATTGTTCTGCTGATCGGCTGGAAACTAAAGCATCAAGTCGGCACGGCGGGCAATTTAGCGGCGGGCATCGTCTCGGGTCTTGCCAATGCGCCGGGGATGGGAGGCTTGCCGGTCGCGGCGTTCTTTGCCGCGCAAGCCATGCCTGCGGCGGTGTTTCGGGCGACTTTGGTGGCGTATTTCCCGATCCTCGACCTGTATTCCGCGCCGCTTTACTGGTGGAACGGCATGGTCACCTGGGACACGCTGTGGGCCGGGCTGATGACGCTGCCGCTGGTCTTTTTGGGAAACTGGCTGGGCAGCCGCCATTTCCTTAACACCGACCCGCAGGATTTCCGCAAGTTCGCCATAGGCTTGCTGGCGCTTCTTGCCACGGTTGGCTTGCTGAAGGTGCTATGGCATGCTTTTGGTGGTTAATGCCGGATCATCCTCGTTGAAACTGGCGGTCTTTGATAAGGGCTTGATGCAAGTGGCCCAAGCCAGGGCCGAACGGATAGGCTCGGGCGGCCCTGCCACCCATCTGAAGGCGCTAAGTGCTGGTCTGGCCGAAATGTCCATCGACCCCAAAGCGCTGTCGGGGGCCGCGCACCGCGTCGTGCACGGTGGCGCCAGCCTGACCGCCAGTGCCCGCATCACGCCTGCGGTCATCGCTGAAATTGAAGCCTGCATCCAATTGGCCCCTTTGCACAACCCTGCCAACCTTGCGGGCATCGTGGCCTTGGGTGCGCTTGCCCCCGACCTGCCGCAATACGCCAGCTTTGACACGGCCTTTCACGCCACAAACCCCGCCGTTGCCACCCGCTATGCCCTGGCCCCTGAAGCCGAGGCGGCAGGCCTGCGCCGCTACGGTTTCCATGGCCTCAGCTATGCCAGCCTTGTGCGCAAATTGCGGGGGAAGGGGGCTTTGCCGCGTCGGGTTCTGGCGCTGCATCTGGGCAACGGGGCCTCGCTGTGTGCCATTCTGGACGGCCATTCGGTTGCGACCACCATGGGCTATTCGCCGCTGTCGGGCCTGACCATGGGCACCCGCACCGGCGATATCGACGGCAATGCCGTGCTTAGGCTGGCAGAGTTGCATGGGATTGAGGAAGCGAGCCGCATCCTCAACAGCGCCTCGGGGTTGCTTGGCCTTGGCGGAGCCTCGGACATGCGGGCGCTGCATGGGGCGGGCACCGATCAGGCGCGCTTTGCGGTGGATCATTTCTGCTATTGGGCCATCCGCCATTCCGGCAGCATGATTGCCGCGATGGGCGGCCTTGATGCCATAGCCTTCACCGGCGGCATCGGTGAAAATGACGCTTTGGTACGGCAGGCGATTGTCGATGGTCTGACATGGGCCGGGCAGAATCCCATTCTGATCATCCCCGCCGAAGAAGAAAAAGAAATCGCGACAGAGGCTATAGCCCTGATGCAGCCGTAAGAACATTCCCGACAATTGCTGTTTTCCGGGAAATTGGCCTAGCAAAGCCGCAAAATCTAACGATATTATTCCGGGTAAAGCAGCAAGGGATCGTCATGAACGCGCCAGTCCTTAACACCTCGCCGACCGTGTCAGACGAGATCCGCAAGACCACCTGTTATATGTGCGCCTGCCGCTGCGGCATCAACGTGCATCTGCGGTCGGGGAAGGTTTCGTATATTGAAGGGAATCGGGATCATCCGGTGAACAAGGGCGTTCTGTGTGCCAAGGGCGCGTCCGGCATCATGCAGGTGACGGCGCCGTCACGCTTGCAGCATCCGTTGAAGCGGGTCGGGCCGCGCGGCTCTGGCGCGTTTGAAGAGATTTCGTGGGATGAGGCGCTGGCTTTAGCCGTGTCATGGATGAAACCCCTGCGTGAGACGGCACCGGAAAAGTTGGCCTTCTTCACCGGGCGCGACCAAAGCCAGTCCTTCACCGGTTGGTGGGCGCAGGCGTTCGGCACCCCCAACTACGCCGCCCACGGCGGCTTTTGTTCGGTGAACATGGCGGCGGGCGGCATCTACACCATCGGCGGATCATTCTGGGAGTTTGGCCAACCCGATTGGGAGCGCACCAAGCTGTTCGTCATGTTTGGCGTGGCCGAGGATCATGATTCAAACCCCATCAAGATCGGTCTGGGCAAACTGAAAGGCCGGGGCGCAAGGGTGATCGGCGTCAACCCGATCCGCACGGGGTATAACGCCGTGGCCGACGACTGGTATGGCATAACGCCGGGCACCGATGGGTTGCTGATCCTGTCGCTGATCCATTGCCTGCTGGCTGCGGGCAAGGTCGATGTTGAGTATCTGGCGCGCTGGACCAATGCCTCGCTTCTGGTCAACGAAACCGAAGGGCCGGAAAAGGGCCTGATCCTGAAGAACGCCGAAAGCCAGCCCTTCGTGATTGACCGCCGCACCGGCGCACCCGCGCCTTGGGATGGCAAAGGCGTGCAGCCCGATCTGGGTGCTGTCTACCAAGGCCACCGCACCGTCTTTCAGCACATGGCCGAACGCTACCTGTCGCCCGACTACGCGCCCGAGGCTGTTGCCGCCCGTTGCGGCATCCCCGCCGCCCGTATCCATTCTTTGGCGGCAGAGCTGGCCGATGTGGCCTTCAACCAAGCCATCGAGATCAAACAACCCTGGACCGATTTCCGTGGCGACCACCATGACACCATGCCCGGTCGCCCTGTCAGCTTTCACGCCATGCGCGGCATTTCCGCCCATTCCAACGGCTTCCAGACCGCCCGCGCCCTGCACCTGTTGCAAATCATCCTCGGCACCGTGGAAACTCCCGGCGGCTACCGCATGAAGCCGCCCTATCCCAAACCAGTCGAGGCGCATCCCACCCCCCATTTCGTCACCGCCCCCGGCAAATCCCTGTCCGGCCCGCACCTTGGCTACGTCCGTGGCCCCGAACAACTGGCCTTGAAAGATGACGGCTCTCCGGCCCGCATCGACAAGGCCTTTACATGGGAGAACCCCTTTTCGGCCCACGGCCTGATGCACATGCTGATCCCCAACGCCCATGCCGGCGACCCATACCGGATCGACACGCTATTCCTGTATATGGCGAACATGGCGTGGAATTCGTCGATGAACACCACCAAGGTCATGGAGATGCTGACCGACATAGGGCCGGACGGCGCGTACATCATACCCCGCATCATCTATTCCGACGCCTATGCTTCCGAGATGGTGGCCTACGCCGACCTGATCCTGCCCGACACCACCTTTCTGGAACGTCACGACTGCATCAGCCTGCTGGACCGCCCGATCAGTGAACCCGACGCCGCAGGCGACAGCATCCGCTGGCCGGTGACGGAACCTGACCGCAACGTGCGCCCTTTCCAGTCGGTTCTCTTGGACCTTGGCGCAAGACTTGGCCTGCCGCCGATGGTCAATCCCGATGGCTCACCGAAATTCAAAGACTATGCCGACTATATCCAGAACCACATCCGCCGCCCCGGCGTTGGTCCCCTGATCGGCTTTCGCGGCGCCGATGGCACGAAAGAGGGCAGGGGCGAAGCCAACCCCAACCAACTCGCCGCTTATATCGAGAATGGCGGCTTTTATCAGGCCCATGTCCCCAACGAGGCATTGTTCTACAAGCCGTGGAACATGGCGTACCAGAATTGGGCCGTGGCGACCTCGTTTTACGAAAGCCCGCAGCCCTACCTGTTCTCGATCTGGTCTGAACCCATGCGCAAGTTCCAGCTAGCTGCCGAAGGCCATGGCAATATCCAGCCCCCTGATCACCTGCGCGCGCGGCTGAAACAAGCGATGGACCCGCTGCCCATCTGGTATCCGCCCTTCGGCGACCTTGAGGCTGCCGGCTGGGGCTATCCCGTCCACGCCCTGACCCAACGCCCGATGGACATGTACCATTCATGGGGGGCACAGAACGCATGGCTGCGCCAGATCAGAGGCCGCAACTTCCTTTATGTTCCGACCAAGATATGGGAGGCCGAAGGTTTCAAGGACGGCGACTATGCAAGGGTGATCTCGCCCAACGGCGGCATCACCGTTCCTGTCGCCCACATGGCAGCACTGAACGAAAACACGGTCTGGACATGGAACGCCATCGGCAAGCGCAAGGGGGCTTGGGGCTTGGATGATGGCGCGCCAGAGGCGAACGAAGGGTTCCTGCTCAACCACCTGATCTCTGAACTGCTGCCGGAAAAGGGCGACGGCCTGCGCTATTCCAACTCTGACCCGGTGACAGGTCAGGCCGCATGGTTCGACCTGCGCGTCCGCATCGAAAACGTTGGGCCGAAAGCCCATGCCTTGCCGGATTTCCCCCCGATCCCCCGCGTGGTCCCGCAAGGCAAGGCCCGCGCTGCAAAGGACAAGGCATGACCCAGCTTCCCACCCACACAAACAAGAAACTCGGTCTGGTGATCGACCTTGACACCTGCGTCGGCTGTCAGGCCTGCGTCACGGCCTGCAAGGGCTGGAACGATCAGGGGCAGGGTCTGTCCGACCAGAACCCATACGGCGCCGACCCGTCCGGCGCCTTCCTCAACCGCGTCCACACCTATCAGGTGCAGCCGGATGAGGGCGCAGCACAAATCATCGCCTTCCCCCGCTCGTGCCTGCACTGCGAGGATGCGCCTTGCGTTCCCGTCTGCCCCACCGGCGCCAGCTACAAGCGCGTCGAAGACGGCATCGTGCTGGTCAACGAAGACGCCTGCATCGGCTGCGGGTTATGTGCCTGGGCCTGCCCCTACGGTGCCCGCGAACTGGACCTTGCGGCGGGGGTGATGAAGAAATGCACCCTTTGTGTTGACCGCATTTACAACGAGAACCTGCCCGAAGAAGACCGCGAACCCGCCTGCGTGCGCACTTGCCCGACCTCGGCCCGCCATTTCGGCGACTTTGCCGACCCGAACAGCAACGTGTCGAAACTGGTGGCGGAACGCGGCGGCTATGATCTGATGCCGGACCTGAAAACCAAGCCCACCAACAAGTACCTGCCACCCCGCAAGAAGGACCGCCCGCAAGAGGCCTCATTTCTGGCGCCGCTGCTGGACATCAAGGCCACCGGGTTTGCGGGCTGGCTTGACAAGGTACTGGGGAAGATTTGATGAATCCGGCACCTTCCGTCATCGCGTTCACGGTGCTGTCTGGCATGGGCTTCGGCCTTTTGGCCTTCCTTGGGCTGGGGCTTCCCGCACCCCAAGGCTGGACGGCCTTCTTCCACTGGGGCCTCGGCTATGCGCTCGCCATCGGCGGTCTGTCGGCTTCCACCCTTCACCTCGGCAACCCGCAACGGGCGCTGAAAGCCTTCTCGCAATGGCAAACCTCGTGGCTCAGCCGAGAGGCGTGGGCTGCGGTCGCCACCTTGATCCTGTTCGCCCCGATGGCGCTGTCGGATATGTTCAGCCTTAGCCTGCCGCGCGCAGTCGGACAACTTGGCGCGGGGCTGGCGCTGCTGACCGTCTTCACTACGTCCATGATCTACGCCCAGCTGAAAACCGTACCGCGCTGGCACAGCCCCACAACACAAGCCCTGTTCTTCAGCTACATGGCAACCGGCGGAGCCATCCTGTCCGGCAACGCAAAGATCGCCCTTGTGGGCTGCGCCCTCACTGCCGCAGCCCTGCTGATGGCCTTCGCCATCGGCGACAAGGCCTTCGCCAAAGCCGCCCAAACCATCGGCACCGCCACCGGCCTGGGCCGCATAGGCAACGTCACGGTCTTCGAACAACCCCACACCAGCCCGAACTATCTGATGCATGAGATGATCCATATTGTCGCCCGCAAACACACCGAAAAACTGCGCCTCATAGCCCTCACCGCCAGCGCCGCCGTGCCCTTCGTGCTCCTCCTCCTCGCCGCCAGCCCCGCACTCTTCGCCGTAACAGCCGTCATCCACCTGCTCGGCGCCCTCACCGCAAGATGGCTGTTCTTCGCGCAAGCCGAACACGTCGTAGGCCTTTACTACGGACAACGCTAAAACTGCCGCCCCATTCATTTGTTCATAAATATCCACAGGGGTTTCTCAAGGGGAGGCGTGCCTCCCCTTGAGGCAGGGGGTGCGGGGGGCGGCAGC